>NZ_CAUTUT010000020.1:0-48936 GCF_963541955.1 Hoylesella pleuritidis
CATCTAAGAAGCACGATGAGAGGTCGTATACTTCTCGACCACTCCTATACGACTGTTGCCCCACTGGGCGTATACTGCTCGAAATAGCGTTCAGATGTAGATTCGCAGATTGAGTTGGCAAAGCGAATGGGGAGGTAAGTGAGAAGGGAAACGAGGAAGTGAGTGAAAAAGAATTTCCGGTATTTTTTATCATTCCTCAAATGAGTTGAATGGCGGGAGTATTGCATTCCCGTTATATCAATGCAGCGAGAGTGATTTGTCGAGGTATAAAAAGTCAATGGCATCCTATTCCGATTTAAATAGGATGCCATTGGCCTGACTGTTTTAAAGTACTTCTTGCTTGGGAACGAAATAGTAAGTTGTTCCTGCAATTTCGATTGTCCGGATTTTTTGAGACTTGAAGCGTTCTTCCAGTCGTACTAATTTCCCATACATTCTCAGATAGCAATCATCCCAACGTGTGACATTGCATTTTCTCCGACTCAAGTCTTTTATCCTCACTACGTTGTTCAGACTCTCAGAAGAGGGAATACCTGTCTTGTAATAGAATAGATCAGAAACGGATGATTTCCTGAAAAGGACCTTCCTGTGATACAAGTCGTTGAGCTCTTTGGATTGCCGGCGATAAGCCTTTCGCAGTGTCCGAATCTCTTTTTTACCCATATCAGACGTGAAATAGAGCATCAGGTCTCGATATCCGCCAAGCAAATTTTTCATTTCATCGGCATCGAAAAGATAGCCGTCGGCAGTTCCGGATAGGGCAGAATCATTCAGTAATGTGTCGGCATACAGTGCCTCATTGATGCAGCTTCTGTCAAGCTCTGCAACAGAGAGGTCTGAGACTTCGCATCGTTCAGTTATGTAATCCGTAGGAACGGCACGCTGTACACCTAATTTATTCTTATATTCCGTCAGTGAGGCAATCAATTCTTTATCTTTTGTCTCGATCTGTACGAATAAGCTGTCCAATATCTTAGAAAAACCAGGGTTGGACAATTTTCCGTTGGTTTTCGGGTAAACAAGACCGCCTGAGGCTACGCTGTTCTGCGGGACATCCAACAGATACGCGTTTTCATCATCGGTACTCATATCTTTAAACAAACTGGGCTTGTCCCATTGGGGGTCGGCGATATATCCGGTTATGAAATTCATATAACCAGAAATATTGTCATCGAGTAATTCTTTGGCTTGGAGAACGAAATTCTGATAAGCCAGACTCTCTTGGCTTGACATCTGTGCAAACAGAAGACTGGAAGATCTTACTGCCAACTTGGATTTGATTGCCAATGTGAAAGTGGGGAACTCGTCCGTTCCCAGAATAATGAAGACGTTGTTACCGAATTTCATGTAAGGAGACTCTTCAAATATCGTATCGAAAGCGGAATGGAAACCAGCTCCGGATACGGGAATCCCCATCCGATCAGAGGTTATCTTTTCAAGAAAAGCAAGCCACTGCGAATAATCCGCAGTACATTTCAGGTGTCTGTTACCGTTGTCGGATACGGATGTTATAGAAAATCTCGTATGAACAGTCTGTGGAATTTTCAGCGCAATACTTTGCAAAGTACTTGCCAATGCCTTGACATCCGCAATATCTTTTTCAAAAAACAGTAGGTGTACGTTCAACTGTTTACTTCCGTTGTACATTCGCTTGATTTCTGAGACAGGAAAGCTTCCGCCCTTGATATTAATGATTTTACTCTTGTCCATATCCCAAACGGATATTGGCAGATTGATCCGGTTTGCTCCGTTTTCTCGGTTTCCGTTCAATGCGAATAACAGATCAGACTGCAAGGGAATACCGCTGTTTGTCTTTTCTTGATTCAGCAAAAAAGAATGATTCTGACCTACCTCAGCAATCAGATTACCCGGAATCCAGCCAAGAACCTTTCTTGAAGGATCATTCAATGTCGGTCTGTCGGAAATGAGAACAGCTTGTTTACTCTTGTCATATTTATATGCGTAGACAATCTGTCCCCATATTACGCTTTGTCCATTTTTATCATAAAAGAAGGGGTCTCTGAAAACAGATACGGTGTCTGCTTGGCAATAAGGATGTAAATTAAACAACTGTTCGGCAGATGCTGCTCCAATACGGTATCTGATGGGTGCATTATTTGAGGTCGATACAAAGGCGTGTCCGAAAGTCAGCAGACGCTCTTTGGGAATCCAGCCGACGAAAGGTGCTGTTCTTGCATCTTTAAGATGTCTCTTGCTGCCGTGGAAAACGCCCAACATACCCTTGGGTTTGCCTATAATATCTTGTGATGCGGCAACAACTTTACAAAAGCCGTTTTTCTCGTTGATAACATAATATGGGCTGCCCATCTTTTGTTCACTCAATACTCTTTGGGCAAATCGGTTGGCATAAACTTTATTACCGTCTCTGTCCGAATATACGATAAGTAAATCTTTATTCTTATGTACGGAGGGCCGTTCTTTCGCATTCGGTATGAAATTGAATGTATTTCGGCCAATACAATGTAGCTTTTCGTATTTTTTTATTTGGCCGTAAGCGTGAGTTAAAGGTAATATTGCAAAGAATAAAGCAATGATACTGTATATCCACTTCGTAGATATTCGATATGCTGATTTTTTCATTTTCCTATGTATCTTTGAGTTACTTGTATTTTTGTAATTCGGTTTATGTCGTCTATCTTAACATCTTCTATGAGAATTCGTTTATTACGGTTACTTTCAAGGAAATGCAGTCCTTGGCAGTAATCGGGAAAGACATTATAGCGCTCTCCATTCACCTCTACAACGACTTGGGCTGCATCATAGCAGAAATAAGTCTTCTTAATATAGTTCATATTGGCATAGTAAGAAGCTTTATCCGAGGCTTTGGCATTGGCAATAGCCTGCAAATGCCGTTTGATATCATTTTGTACAATTGCTACGGTATCAATAGCCTGAGGCTTCTCCATAATATCCTCGACTTTGGGCAGAATCGTTATTTCGTGCTCTACGGGGTACTGTGTGGTATTGGTCTTCAGCTTTATGATATATTTCCCCGGTTTATCATACTTATGTACGACTTGCCGCTCAAAGGCATCGACTGTACCACTCTCGCCGAACTCCCAATACCAGGTGTCCATACCGTGGCCTTCGGCAGAGAATACCAGTTCTTCTCCTTCATATCCTCGCGAAACGCCATTGATCTTGGGAATCGAGTCTACTGCAATCTTTTCCTTTATGGCGATGACTACGATTGATTTACCGGCGATATATTTGCCATCAACGTGAAGTGTGACAAGATATTTTCCTGCTTCCCTATATCTGTATTGAAAATTAGGATGTCCCACAAGGCTGTCACCATTGCCCATTTTCCATATAACTGTTCTTCCTGCCAATTCAACTGAGTCATTGACAATGAACTTTATCATCTCATTGACTTCTAACTGGCTGTTCCCGTTCGCATCCTGAATATAGAAGTCCAGATTCCGAGGCGATGTTCTTGATGGAAGGAACAAAATTAATACTAAACCGACAATCGCTAAAAAAGAAACGATTGCCAATAGAATTTTTCGTCTTTCATTCATAATAATACTATTTATATATTTGCCTTTATTTTCTCTAAGTCTTGTTCAATGAGTTTGTTGTCACTGATGGTATAACTGAGATTTTCTCGAATATCAAAATATCCCTGCAAAGTCTTATACGCCTGTATGCTATATAAGTATCTCGGGTTATAGTCATTTTTCTTATAAACACTCTGCATTTGTAAAATCCTTGTTTTGATCTCACCGGTGTGCTGCACCTGTTGTATCTCAAAATTCAAAGAGTCGATGTCTGCTTTCAATGCCTTTACCTCTTCTGCCATTTTCTTCTGGTCTGTGAGGATTTCCTCTGACCCGTCTATGTTCTTGATGAGCAGATCAGTTTCAAACATTGGAATCTGTATGACATACTTGCAAAGAAGGATATACATCAATGTCACTGAAAAAAGCAGCAATAGAGTGAACTTCACGCTCGTCCATATTCTCTCATCTCTTGTCATATCTGTTTCTTGTTAAATACGTTTTATTACCTGAACATACTCCGCCCTTTTTGCAACTGCCCAAGGTTATATTCACGTCGGCGACTTTCACGATCGTACTGGTCTATCGTTTCCTGAGTTGCACGAATCTGCCCTAATAATACTTTATAGAGTGCATAATTTGTGCTGTCTGCATCCGATAAGCTGATTTCATCCAGCATTTTCTCTCGTTCCTGGGTAATGATCAATTGAAGTTGTTTATGCTCATTACCGCTTCTTTCCTTGGTAGTTAAGCTGTTCATATTCCGGAAAATCTCGTCTAAGCGAAAGTTGTATCCCGCCTGTTTTCGGAAAATTTCGTCATACAGAGCTTTCTTTTCTTCCAGCATACTGATACCTTTTCGGGCCGTTGTTAACGTGCATACGCCAAAGAGCAGGAATAGCAGTAAGGTAAAAGAAAACTGTATCAAGAATGCGATTCTTGCCTGTTTGCGTTCTTTCTTATTTTTTTCATTCATTGCCATATTCCTGCTTTATTCCCAAACTTTCCAAGACTTCCTCTCACTTTCGGAAACATTCCTTTCACTATCTTCGCTGATGACAATATTCTCTCTCATCAAACCGACGTATTCCAGTTCGCTCATCTTTTTGAAGAGCTTGTTCAACATATCGATAAAATCACCTATTTTAGACAGAATAGGAGCGATGTCCGTATGCTTGTAAACTACACTTGCCACATCTCCTATGGTATGCATAAAATCTGCGGGTTTGACATTTATCCACTCATTATAATATTGAAGAAGAACTTCAAACTCTTTTTCTGGCATTGTGCGCAGAACAGTCAATAGCATATTGGCCAGCCTATTGGCCAAATGTACCATATGTATCGGAGGTTGTTCTGCTGCAAGATTCTCTAAATCAAAAATATTCTTACTGTAAAAAGTCTGTATGACATTACAGAGAGAGAAAGTATTTTCTACAAGCGTATCTCGGCGTGAATCCGTGATATTCTTACGGTAAACGAGCTGAGAGTAGTCGTAGACTGCTTTAACGTGTTTCGTGAAGAAATCGAGAAAAGACAGAAGTGTCTGTGCATAACAAGTTTTCTGTACAGGGGGGATATATTGTGTGTCTACGGTGAATAGGTTTCCTTCGGCAACACCTCTTCCCGCAATAATGCAGTTTCGTTCCAGAAAAGTCTTGTTTACCTGCGCTTCAGGCACTAACTGTATATTTATTTCCGGAAGAACATAAGGATGGTGCAAAGGCGTTATCTCCGGATCGGGAATACCTACGGGGAGCAATTTATACGGATTAACAAAAAGGATAATAAACAGTTCCTGCCTTTTAGAAAAGTCGACTTCTACATCTCTTAATTTTGCAGCTGGAATATAATCACCGTATAAAGAACGATCGTAGATAATATGAAAACCGTTACGAGTAACTGCATTGCAAGATTTCAATAGAACGCTGAAAGTGTCGACAGTGTCCCCTTTCGTTTCTATTTCGACAGGAACGGCAGTTCCTGTAAGTCCTTCTCCAAAACCGTAGTTATATCCTGTAAGTCTTTCCTCGCAGTCCAATCTTACAGTAGCCACCATATTATAATAGGTCTCGAAAAAATGGCTGTTGTTCAACTTGAGTCCGTTAACCCAATTGACAGGCAGATGATCAATCTTCTTCATATTGTATATGATTTACACTTAAAACTCTTTTTATATATATAATTTGGTCCTTTTTAATTCCATTTTCTATCCCCGTGAGCTTCGGATCCAACATTCTAATAAAAAGAGGATACTTGAACCATTTACTTGTATAAAAGATCCAACCACTCTCCGGATCGTCCATTCTCGTATCTATTTTTGCCTGCGGGAACCGTTTGTTCTGATCTTCGACCATCCAGTCGAACCAATCGCCAAGAGAAATACCATCAGATAATCGAACAGACAACATCGTATAGTTCTGGTCGCTTGTTTTTCTCTTGATTCTTACCCTGACTGTTTTTGATTTGAAATTATCGAATGTGTCCCAATAATTGCGATTAAAAGCACTATGATTGGACATCCATAGTGCATAGATAGGTGGTTGAATCTCACAAAACAGCTTAAAACAGCAATATACAGAGAAAGGTATTGCAAACCATAGGACGGTCGTCATTGCCCAAACCGTATAAGGTAATTCCCCACTTAATAAATCGAAAACAATATAATAAATCCACATGCCGACAATACCTGATATCAGAATAAGCAGAACGCTGATAGTCTCATCCGGATCTTTCGTTCCATCTCCCATAAAGGATTTCAGAGCAAAGAGGAAAAAGATTCCCAGTAATAGATAGGATATGACTGTCAGAATCAGTCCTCCCCAGACAAATTCATTTCTCAGCAATCCGAACAAAGAGGGTAAACCCAGACAAAGTCCGGCCAGCAATGAAAAGATGATGACTTTCTTCATACTGAGTTTCTGCCTGATCGATTTTAAGGCACTCGTAATGAAGAGTAGCAGCATCGCAAGTAGAGGTGCCAACAGAAATTTCAGGAAAAATATAATTAATGGTTTCATTATTCTGATTTCTTATTATAAATTGGTATCATATCCCAGATAGTTTCGGTTCAAGATGAATTCTGTATTCGAGCTGACCGTATAAATTACATCGATATGCCTGGATGACAGGATGAAAAAGGAGAGAATGAACCTTACGGCTGTTATTTTCTCTTTGAGGAAAGTCTCATTCTCTATATTTTTTTCAAAGCAGAGTTTCGCCTCTACATCATCCAATTCGCTGATGATAGTTCCTGACAGTCCTGCGTCTCTTCCTAACCAACACTCACCCAAAGCCCCATAAGGTAAATCTTTCGTACGATGATATTTATATTTTAAAGCGATATGGATATGTAAGATGACATAGATGACTTTTTCTAATGTCGGCAGATCTTCCTTGAACCGATCAGATCGGTAAAGGAACAGAAAGAGCCTATACTTCTCTTCTTGTGTCAGTGGAACCGATCCAGTATAGAAAAGTGAAGAAACCTTCTGCAAAATATTATCCGTATACGGATTATTGAAAAGGTTCAGGCTGCGTCCGAAAATCCGAACTCCATCTTTGAAAATCTCCGTATCAAAAGGAGAGAAAAACCGAATCGTCTTCTCTTCTTTCTTTCTGTTAGCCCGTATTGCCGCCACAATCTCATTGTTGCTCATATCCGGGGAACTCAGAGAAATCGGATGGAAAAGAAACTCCGGAAGTTGATGATAGAGGCCGTTACGTGCGAGGTGTAGGACAATCCGATCATTGAAGCTCTCGGACAAATTTTCTGTCTGAACTCCAAGGACATCCTGCGACTTGACACGACTGTTCATTCCGTGGTTGCGAACTACGACTTTATTAGCCAAAGACTCTCCTGATATGAATTGGAGCTCTCTGAAAAAAACTTCCGCAATCAGTTTGCCAGCCTCACTGTTGCAAAAATTTTCCGTATACTCGTGTCTTGTACTCAAGCTCGATCCCATTGTAAATTCCCGTCTTTGTTACTGACAATAACTTTGTCTCCTGGTTTAATGGCTTCCGAAACGATCAGTTTTGAAATCGTCTTCTTCAAGTAGGTTCTGATGACCCCTGCAATCGGGCGAGCTCCGTATTGTGGAGAAAAACCCTTTGCCGTTAAATAGGAAACCGTTTCTGGTGTCAGATCTACTTGGATATTCTTTTGTTCAAGCAGCTGTTTTTGAAGTCGTGAGAAATGAAGTATGAATATCTCTTGCGCAACAGACTCTGTAATCGGAGAGAAAGGAACGATTTCTGTAAGACGTCCGAGAAACTCCGGTCTAAAATATTTTGACATCACTTCTATCAGTTCATTGGATTTCGGTTGGTGCCCTTCTTGTATCTGTTGTGCAATCCACTGACTGCCGATGTTCGACGTAAAGATAATAATAGAATTAGAAAAGTCTCCTTCACGCCCTAACTTGTCGTGAATTTTTCCTTCATCCATCATTTGGAGAAAAACGTCATAAACACTGCTATGAGCTTTTTCTATCTCGTCAAACAGCACGACAGAGTAAGGCTTTTGGCGGATTTTCGTGACAAGAAGTCCTCCCTCCTCATAACCGACATATCCCGGAGGAGCTCCATAAAGGAGAGCCGCAGAGTGTTCTTCCTTAAACTCAGACATGTCAAAACGGATCATTGCAGAATCATCGTCAAAAAGTAATTCTGCGAGTGACTTGGTAAGCTCGGTCTTACCTGTTCCTGTCGGACCGAGGAAGAAAAAAGAACCGATCGGTTTTTTAGGATCACTAAGTCCACTCCGTGATTCGATAATAGCATCAGAAAGAGTCGTTATGGCTTTGTCCTGTCCTTTCACTCTTTCCCGTAGTTTATTCTCTATACCTAACAATCGATCTTTTTCCTGTGCTTGAATCTTTCCGATAGGTATTCCCGTATCTCCTGCGACGACTGCTTCTATTTCAAGCGGAGAGACAGCCTGAACACCTTTAGCTGAAACTTCTCCGAGCTCTTTTAATATTAAGCCGATCTTGTCTAGTTTCTCTGCAACTGTATCTTCATCTGTAAGGGTGAAGTTGTCCGCAATCTTAGAGGTAAGTACAACACTTATCTTACTGAATATCGTGTGATAAAGCAAGTGTAAATCACGATCCTTTACCTTTTCAATCGGTAGTTTTCGATATTTATTATAGGTATCAGTGAGAAGGGAGATCGTTTCTGGAGCATTTTTATTACTCAGTCGTACCGAGGCAGCCGTACTATCAATCAAATCCAGCGTCGAAGCCGGCTGACTCTTTTCCTTGTAATATCTATTCGCCAGATTACAAGCGCTGTCTATAGCATCTTCCGTAACTGTCAAACTGTAATGTGCTTGCAGCAGAGCCTTATGTTCCAAGAGTGCACTTTTCAGAATATAAGGATCCAATTCTTCTACATCGATTACGTTCAGTCGGTTGGCAATCGGATGTTTTTCTATATGTTTTCTGTAAGCATCTGTCGATAGTATCATCAACAACGATGTTGAGCCTTCACTAATCTGGGCATCCAGAATATTTATGAGGGAAGTGGCATTGGAAGTGTTTCCGTTTTCCAAAAGCATTTGCAGATCATCTATTATCAGTACAGTCTTTGATTTAGATTGATTCAGTTTCTGCAACAATGTTGTTATTTTTTGTCCGAGTTCTGTTTCCGAAGATGCCTGTGCCAATACTTTTGAGGTATTCAGACTGATGAGTGAGGTTTGGTTGATCAATTCATCTTTATTAATGGAGATCTCATATGCCAAAGCCTTAACGATGCCGGTCTTTCCGATTCCGGGGGCACCGACAAGGAGCACACCTTTGTTCTCCGAACGTTCCAGATTTTCAAGAATGAGTCTTACCTCTTTGCTGCGTCCTATAATTGTCTTTCCTTCTTCCAATACATCTGGCCTTTTAAAATCCGAAGCATATTGAATAGAAGATGGTATCTCCTGTTCTGAGCCTTGTGCAAACGGTGAGAAACCTGCATTGAAATAGTCTAAAATTTCTTCTTCGGAGATACCGATGGTTTCTATTTGCTGGTGTGAATAGACAATACCGTCTCTTACAATGGCAGTAAAGACACACAAGGCATCCACAGAATCGGTTCCCAATTTGATTTTAGAGCGTTCTGCTTCATCCAATACGAGCTTGACTTCTCCGTCTGCAATGATGTCGGAAGAATCATTGCTTGATGAGATATACATTTCTTTATGGGTATCAAACCAATCTATAATATAGGCTACGTCTTTCTGCATAGACGACAGGATTTCCCTCAACCCGGTTTGTTCCGTTATCATTGCCGTGGCAAGATGGGCAACTCCATAGGATTGATGTTTATCCTGTCGTGCCATTGCTTTTGCCAACTTGATGGCTGCCAACAGGCTTGTGCTGTAATTCTGCTCGTTCATTCGAAAAATATTTTATATGGAATCTTACTGATAGAACGTTTGGTCAGTTCCTTTTCAAGAAAATGTGCCGTGGCAGGAAGATCCACTGTTTCATTGTCCGACATTTGTCTGACTGTTATTCTGACTTCTGTTGTCCGTACAATACCTTTGCGCACATCGGGAGAAATATCTATTCCGTCTCGTATGTCGACAGACTTTACCAGAGCACCCATTTTGTGGAAAATGTAACTGCGCACATCCTCCTGTGTAACGATGCGGTCTCTACTTAACAATCCATAGCGCAGACTATTGATAAGATCTTGTTCATCTTTGTGTACGGTCCCTTGTTTAGTGACTGTTTGGAAGCGGATGCCTGTAACGAGGAACTTATCTATACCGTGTTGATATAACAGCGATCTCGAGTCAAGGCCATTTGCAGTATCTCCATCCGTAACCCAGTATCTCACCTCTGCATCTTCTGCATTCTTTTGAGGTAGAGTAAGTAGGAATGCTCTCTGTTTGCTTCCTCGTTGAATCGTATCGTATACGTTTTTACCGATCTCGTCTATTTTAGTGTAAAGCTCATTGAGTTGGGCATCCAATAGGTCCGTATTCGTAGAAAAGAAAGCACTTCCATCTTCCCGTATCAATTGCATCAGCCTGATGATCAATGTACTGGCATTATCCGAGTCAAATCTTTCAAGATTTCCGAAATAAAGACTGAAAGCTCCGCTGTGACGTTCTTCGTAATGACTCTGCATATCCGTATAATCTTTCCCCGTATTGTCTTGCAAACTATCTACATTTAAGAGATGCATACCGTCATCACAAGGAAGAGATATGATGGTTCCTTCTCTTGCAAAGCTATGTCTTTTGAATTCTGCTCTTCTGTTAACGACAGGGAAAGTATTCATCAGGATTCTCATTCCTTCAAAATTCATATACGAGAGCAGTTTGGGAAATTGTAACTTGACCCAATAAAGATTGCCTGCATTCTTCTCCACGGTATCATTATTCCAAATCCGAGGGAATGAGGTGCAGCACAACTTCTCCTGACAGGACTGCTCTGTAAGGTCTATCGTGATGAAATGATCTGCATAATAATCGCTGATATCATCGAAATAATGATATTTTTCCTTATCGGGCAGTGAAAAGCTCGGATTATGAACACATAAAGGATTACCATCTGTATCATAAGCCTGAATATCTTTGATAAATGGAGTAAGACGATTGTCTTCGGGTAAAATACACAAAGTCAGGCTTTCCGTATTCAGTAATGTTTGTTCGGAAATCTCGATTCCTACCCAAACGGAATTTTCATCATCCTTTCCATCTCTGTCCGAAAACGATTCTACATACCGTCCGTCGTTCATATAAGTGAGAATCTTATGCCCAAAAGCAATGCATTTCACTTGTGCCTGAATCAGCGGATAGTTTGCCAAGGGGGTGAAGAAAAGGCGCACCGCTCCTTTGCTGAAAATCATTCTGTCTGCATAAAAATGGTCTTTTATAGAAAGAGTGCGGATATTGTCCGATGCAGGACAGACTGTCATCAAAGCGTGAGAAGGAAAAGGAAGAGACCATTTGTGGGGTACGAGCAAACGGGCCAACCGATGGAGTATGCTTGCATCAGCAGCATCAATATCTTGGTACAGCCTGCTGCTGTTATATGCAAATACGTCTAACAACAAATCAACGATGGGATCCATCCGACTTGGGTCGGAAATGCCCCATAAATCCATTGCATATCGTGAAATGCGATCTTTAATCTCGCGTTGTCGTTTGTCTATCATAATAAAATGTTTTTACCTGACTTCATTGAGAGATTGGGCTTATGTAAAGGTGGGTACTGAAATGGAAAGGCCTGTCGTTTGCAACTAACAGACCAAATACCCAAATCTTCACACGACGTCGAGCATTCGGATATTTATTCCTGATTTCTTCTTCCACCTCCGTAAGGTCTACTTGAACACGAATATCTTTTAAACGGCGCTCGTATTTGGTAATGGTTTTTTCCAACGACTTCTTTACATTTTCTTCCCAATCATTGTTGATGACAACCTGATTGTATTCTAAATTCCAAATGATAGATCCGTAATCATTCTTACTTTCGACCTCCCCATAATGAGAAACAATCAACATCATAATATGCTGAGCGATGGACTCCTCATTGGAGCATCTCTCCATTCGCCCCTCCAAAGCGGAAGATAAGTCCAATGGCAATTTCAGATAATCCATACCTAATTTAAAGAATAGTGGTACAAATATATGGCTTTTTTAACGAAATACGGTGATTTTTTCTCTTTTTAATATTTTTATACGCTATTAATCACAGTCTTCCATTTTCGTGGTAACTGTAATATCGACCGTCGGTGACGATGACATGATCGAGGAAATATATGCGCATCAGATCACAAGATTTCTTAACAAGCTGCGTGATACGATCGTCTTCGGGGCTGGGCGAGTTGTTGTTACTGGGATGATTATGACAAAGCGCAACAACGGTAGCGTTGTTCAACAGTGCTTCTCGAATGATCAGGCGTACGTCTATGGCTGTTTCGCTGAGGCCTCCGCGACTGATGAGCACGTCTTTGATCAATTTGTAGTTACGATTCAACAGCAAAACATAAGCCTCTTCAATGCTCAGGTCTTGCATTCGAGGGTGCATCAGGTTATATATGGCCGTTGCCGATCCTAAATCAGCACGTTCTTCGGCCTTCTCCCGAGCCCGACGCTTACCCAATTCGCAAGCTGCAAGGATCGTGATTGCTTTTGCTTCGCCGATTCCTTTATAGGCAGTGAGCTCGCGAATGGTATGTTTCCCCAGTGTATTCAGGTTGTTGTTGCAGTCGTGCAACAGTCGTTTCATCAGATCGACGGCACTTTCTCGGGCCGATCCCGATCCGATGAGGATGCCCAACAATTCTGCATTCGACAGGGCAGAAGCCCCCAATCGTTCTAATTTTTCACGTGGCCGGTCTTCCAAAGACCATTGAGAAATGGGCAACCCATCCATCATTTATAAAACGTTTTATCAAAAGCACTGAACGCGTCGCGGTCTAACACGCAGCGTTTCCACCACGCATTGAGGAAACCGAAACCATATCCCATCAGTTGGGTAAAGGCTGCCACGACTGCCAATGCAGCCACTTTGAGCCGCCGTGAAACGCGCAATGCATCGCCGAAGATCATCACGGCGTAAAGCAAAACCAACGAGAGGGGCCACAACGAGCACAGAATGGCCGACAACAAAACCAACGAAAGCACACCCACCGTGAATAACATCGGTAACAGATGGACTGCTTTGAGCGACTCGGGATATTTTTTATAGAGATTGATTCGAGCTATTCCGCTGTTGTAAACCTGTCGAAAGAACTTGCGGAAATCTGTCCGTCGCTTATGCCAAACCCACGCCTCGGGAAACAGTCGACAGCTGCAACCGGCTTTGAAAATACGAATCGAGAAGTCGATATCTTCTCCGAAGCGCATCTTGGAGAACCCTCCGAGCCGTGCATAAACATCGCGACGAATGCCCATATTGAACGAACGGGGATAGAATTTGTCGAGTTTTTTCTTGCCGCCGCGTATTCCACCCGTAGTAAAAAAGGCCGTCATCGAATACGAAATGGCTTTCTGCGTATCGGTAAACGAGGCGTGCGCACTGTCGGGACCGCCGAAAGCATCGGCCGGTTCACGGTTTAGCTCATTGTCAACGGCCTGCAAATATCCTACGGGAAGTACCACATCGCTGTCCAACACGATGAGATAATCGCCCGAAGCGCGCTCAGCGCCGTAGTTGCGAGTCTGCCCCGGACCAGAATTCGGCTTTTCGAAATACTTCAAATCCAACTTTTCGGCATAGCGCTCGCATACATTTCGGCATGGCACCGACGACCCGTCTTCGACAATGAGCACCTCAAACGACCTGAAAGTTTGTGTCGCCAGACTCTCCAATAGCTCCTCCACTTCATCGGGACGATTGTAAACAGGAATAATGAATGAGTATTTCAACGTTAGTTTTGGGTTAGTTTGTTCGTTTTTTAGTTTATAAGTTCGTAAATTTTTAAGTTGGTTGATGAGTTCATAAGTTTTTAAGGCTTTAAGTTTATGAGTTTTAAAGTTTTCCAAGAGTTGTAAAAGGGCCTCGAAAACTTATAAACTTAAAAACTCATAAACTAAAAAGCTCACCAACCAACTTAAAAACTTACGAACTCAAAAACTTAAACACCTACTCCTTTACACGCTGCAAGTAAGAGCCGTCGCGTGTGTCTACCTGCACTAGTTCGCCCTCGTTGATGAACAACGGAACACGAATCTCTACGCCGGTCTCCAACGTTGCAGGCTTAGTTGCATTCGTCGCGGTGTCTCCTTTAAGGCCAGGCTCCGAGTGCGTAACGCGCAATACGGTTTTTACCGGCATCTCGGCAAAGAGCACAGTGCCGTCGGTCGTATCGGTAACTACCTCTACGACATCGCCCTCTTTCATAAAATTGATGCCCGTAACAGCCTCTTTGGCGATGGGAGCTTGCTCGAATGTCTCCTGATTCATAAAGATATAATCTTCTCCGTCTTGGTAAAGATACTGATAAGGACGGCGTTCTATCCGCACGTCTTCAAGTTTGAAACCCACCTGGAAGGTGCGATCTAACACACGACCTGTGGTCACGTTCTTCAACTTCGTACGCATAACGGTGTTTCCCTTACCCGGTTTCACGTGCTGGAAATCGATGCAAGTGAAGATCTGATTGTCAAGACGGATACACGTTCCGATCTTAATCTCCTGTGAATTAATCATTTTGTTTTATCTTGAATGAGTGATAATAAATGTCAATCGACTGCTCATTGGAGCGTTGCAAAGTTACGAATAAAATACAAAAAAGCCGTAGTTCGGCCACTAAAAATCCTTTTTTTTTGGTGATTACAAAAGAATTGCGTAATTTTGCAGCCCAAAGCCTGAAATAATAACAATAAAAATATAATAGCAAAGATGAAAAGAACATTTCAGCCTCACAACAGAAGAAGAGTGAACAAGCACGGCTTCCGCGAGAGAATGGCAACGAAGAACGGTCGCCGTGTATTGGCGTCGCGTCGTGCTTGCGGCCGGAAGAAGCTCACTGTTTCTGACGAACATCACGGAAAATAAATCTTTCCGCACACACATTACAAGCAAGTAAATGAAAGTATAGCAGCAAATTCTCTTACGGGAATTTGCTGCTTTTTTTATCGTTCGGTGTTACCCGGAAAACGAACTTCATAGAATCAACACGAGCTGTGTATTTGCTTGTATATCAGATGAATACGAATCCCGTTGCGATTAGCTGTTAATCGTCGTGCAACGAACGGTTAATCGCACGCCGTTTAACGGCTTTTCACAGGGCGTTTAAGCATCGGTTACGAAGCGGGTTGCCACTCATCTGTAAACGACTGCGACCGTTCGCCTTGACAAGAGATTATAATCAGATTTTTACCTTTTTATTTTTTCACTCCTCATCTTTATAATTCCTCCTGACAAAGAATTATTATCAGGCGAATAATTATTGTCCGACGAAGCCCGTTCCCCTCTCCTTTCGGAGAGGGATTGAAGGTAGGGCTTCCTCTTTTTACTGCTCAATCGTTTCCAAACTTTTGCTGACCAACAGCGCATCGAATTTCACTTGTGGAAGCTTCACGCGGCGAAGGGCCTTGAAATGAATGACGAACAGGGGCGTGTCGCCATTGAGAATGGGCTGATCACCGATGTTGACAAAGGTAGGATAGAGCACTTTCGAACCGTCTTTGTGCAGTCGGTCGTTGGTCATATTCTGCATATCCTTCACCGCCAAAGGTTCGATTCGCGTGAATGTCATCTCTTTTTCGCTGTACGGAAGAATGAGATTGAGGGCGTTGACAGCTTTCAATGCCTGACCGCGAACGCTAAGACGGATATCATCGCCCGGCTCATACCGAGCTTTGTCGGTCTCAATCACAATGCTTCCGGCAGGCTTTCGGCCATCGGGAGACACGCCGCCGTCTAACTTCACGGCCACTTCGGAGATGTCGGCAGCATCGATTAGGCCGTTGCCATTAATGTCTCCCTTGCTGATATAACCATCGAAATCGGGATCTCCGCGGCGCAATCCGGTATAATTCATATACGATGTGAGATCGGCTTGGTCTATTTTTCCGTCTTGGTTGATGTCACCCGGGATGAGCGGGCGTGTTCCCGGCACTTTGAATACATAGATTTCGCGGCCTGAGAGATATTTGCGTACGGCATCGGTCACGGTGAGACGGATATAGCGTGCCGTCGGATGATTCTCGAAGATTGTCTCTTTGACAGCGTCATCGGCAGTCCACGAGAATGGAACGGGTGTACTCCACTGTCGGCCGTCGGCGCTGACGGCAATGCTTCCGGTAAGGAATGTGCCGGCGCCTCCGCCTTCGCGGGGCAGGTATTGCAGTTTGTCGAGCTGGCAGACGGCGTGCAAATCGATTGTCAGCTCAAACGGTTTGCCGCTCTTGTCCATTGTTGCGAACCAGATATCTCCCTTATCCGAGAAATCGAATAGCCGTGAAATTTCGTGGTCTTCGGCATCGGAAACGCTCGATTTTCCTGTAATGCCGTGGAGTGCATTGGCCAACGGGTCGGCCAGTGTGCGTGCCTCGAACGGCGACCAAGCTGAAACACCGCTCTTGTTGACGGCCCGTACCTTGTATATATAGGTAGTCTCGGGCTTCAAATCTGTGAAAAGCAGGGAGGTATCACGAATCGTCGAATAAGTCATTCCATTGAATTCGATTTCATAGTAGTCTGCACCTGGCACACGTTTCCACGTCGGTGTGAGTGCATAAGGTGTGGTGTCGGCAGGTTTTACGCCTGCTTCACGGGGCGGAATCAAGCTGCCTGTCTGCCGTTTCAGCTTGTCTGCCACGGCAAACCGATAGCCGTCGATGTGTAATGACACGCCGTTGCGGGTAATGTCGGTTGCTTGCAGGTGTACGAGCAACTGCGGATTCTTGGTGATCTTGACCTTGGCAAAATCGCTTCCGGGCGTGGCAAAACGGTTGAGTTGCGGTTCGGCGTCATAAAACCAGGCGTTGTCCGTGCGGAGCAAAGCCTCGCGTGAGGAAACCGCTTGCAACGAAATGCGGTTACGCTTGCCGCCGATGAAAGCGCGAATGGCTTGGGGACGAGCCGTGAGATTGACCACGAAGAGTGTCGATTTGTTCTTCGCCATTTCTCGGAAATGACCTGTCGTAGGATGAACGGTGATGTCGCAGCGACCGTCGGAGGTAGATGACGATTCGATGAGTGTTTCTGAGAAAGCTCCGTTCAGGTAAGCATCAGTGGTTCCGTCGTCGTCATACTCTGTGAAAGAGCTCTTCCCGTTGGGATAAAGCTCGTAGATACGCGTGCGATAATCAATTTGCGAAGGATTGTTCGATGGTTTCGCCATCGGCAGAATGGCTCCGGGACGAACGAAAAGAGGTAGCTTCCAGAGCGGCGCATCGTAGTTGTTGATAAGTTGGCCGCCCTCGAATACATCGCCGTTGAAATAATCTATCCATCGCCCTTGCGGCAGATAAATGCCGTTTCGGATGTCGTTGCCGAGCGAATCGGGGCGAGTGGACTGATAAATCGGCGCTACCAAAAAGCTCGGCCCATACATATACTGGTATCGGGTGTCGCTGCCGTGGGTGTAATCATTGGGAAATTCGAGGAACATCGCACGCATCAGCGGCTTCCCGAAACACGCTTCGCGCGCTACGGAATAGGTGTATGGTAGGAGCATCGACTTGAATTTGAGATAGCTCCGATTGATAGATGCAGCCGGTTCACCCAAAATGTGCGGATATTTCGGAGTCGCTCCCCAGCCGTCCATATTGAGTTGCATCGGCGTAAAGGTCTTCCATTGGAAATCACGAATATTGACTGCGATGTCGTTTCCGCCGAAAATGCCGTCCATATCGGATGTAACGTTGCTCAAACCGGACAGTCCTGCACCTACGTATGTGGGTATATGGAAGCGGATATACTCCCATTTGCCGCCTGTTTGGTCGCCTGTCCACACACCGGCATAGCGTTGCGTGCCTGCCCATCCGTCCAAAGTGATGATAAACGGGCGTGCATTGCTACCGTAATAAGGCATTATCTGTGCCACGTCGGCAATGCCGTTGAGTCCGAACGAATAGCCGTCGCCTACCCAGGCAACGTCTGTTTTGAGTACGCGAACACCTGCATCGCGTACTTCTTTGACGATGTCGCGCTGGAGAAGAGCGTTTACCCCGTCTACGGGATGCAGCTTCGATTGGGTCCAAAGACCGATTTCCACCCCGTGCTTACGGGCATATCGACCGAGATTTTTTAGGTTTTCGATGTTCCCGTCGAGTGTTTCCGTCTGCCCGTAACCGGCTCCGTAGCCGTCATTAGGCAACAACCAGCCCAAGGGCATATCGTGTTTGTGATAACGATCGATGACAGCCCGCGCCGAGAACTGATAATTATCGCGCTCGCCATTGAGGCTCTCACGAATGCCTCCGTTATCTTTCTGGCTTTCGACATACCGCTTTCCGTCTTCCATCAGAATGCCCTTTGCAGGGTTATCCGACGTTTTCCAGAAGTCGCGATTATAAGCATTGAGGTGCCCTTCGTAGAAAGCAAATTTGGGAAGAAGTACGGGACGCCCTGTGAGTTGGTAATAATCGGCGAGCAACGACGCCGGATCGTTGTCGACGAAGATAAAGATGTCTAAGTAAGAAGAGTCGTGCGAAATGCCGACAACACCTTTCTGCGTTGCACCGAAGTCATAACGGCCGGGCGCAAAAGTGTAACCCATCAATGCATAGCCGCCTGTCGACCAGTAAAACGGTGCGGGCGAAGCCACGCCTCCGTCTGTCCAGCTGTTCGTATTGACGATTTCGACCTGTTGGCCTTTATGCGAAAAGCGCCCGTTTTGTACGCCGCCGCCATAGAAATACTCGTCTTTCTGTTCGCAGAAAGCCATTGTGTAACGGTTGTGTTTGAATTGGACGGGCGATGCCTGGCTTACAACCGTGCGCCCGTTGCGCAGATCTGTGATGCGGAACAGTGCCGACTTCCGATCGAAGTCGATGCAAACACACGGCGAACTTACCGTGAGCGAGCGCTCATTGCGTGTCAACGACAGAGTACCCACAGGCTTTCGAGGTCGGTCTACGAGAATTTTTGCAGGCGGATCGGCTGCCGGATCGCGGACGATTCCGCCGTGATTGTCCTGAAACAGACGGAAAATATTATCCGAATAAAAGTCGATCGTGAGACGATGACCGTCTCGATAAAGCACCTCTACGGCCGAAGCGTTGATCTGCCGGATATCTTTCACAGAGTCGTCGGCCGTAACGACAGCTGCTGATACCTGTAAAACTGATACCAGCAGCCCACAGATTGTATAAAGAATACGTTTCATTCTTTCACCAATTTTTCGAGAACAGGAGTCGTAACAGTGGTCACTTGCGTTTTCTTTTCATCATTTTGCTGTTCGAAAATGACGATTTCATTCTTGCCTTTCTTCAAGAAACAGCCCGGCAAATACAACGTTTGCTGCGGGCCGACACGCCAATACCGTCCCAGATTGATGCCGTTTACGAAGACGATTCCTTTGCCCCAGTGTTCCATGTCGAGGAAAGTATCGCCCGGAGCAGCCACTTCAAAGGTTCCGCTATACAGCACGGGCAATCCCGGATTGTAACCTCTGGGGAGTGTGTCGACATCAGGTACCGTCATCATTGGCAACTGATACATCTGCCAACCACTCGTGATCTCGTTGCCGTCGATAGTTACCGGACCTGTAATACCTTTGTGATTCTTGGTAATTCGGGCACCGTAGTTGATGCGTCCCATATTCTCCACGAGAATATCGAGTATGCCGTTGAAAGGCACGTCGACCTCAATACTGTCCCGATCGATCACCCGATTGAGTTCGCCCAGCTTTTTCCCGTTGATGTAAACGAGTGCATAATCGGCCAATCCCGATACTTTCATCAGTCCGCTGATGGGCTGGTTGAAGTGGCGTCGATAGAGAACGTAACCTTGTCCTTGGTTCAATGCCTCGAAAGTAAGCGGCGTTTCGTTCTCAACGGGTTTCATCTTGCCGAGCATCTGAAATACATCCGCCGTTTTGTTGAGCTGAATCGGCTCGAGTTTGACAACCGGAATACGCGCAGGAACAGGCGGAACTTTATATGAAACACGCTTGATGAGAAGTTCACGGATAGCATTATACTTCTCGGTAGCCCATCCGGCTTCGCTGATCGGTGCATCATAGTCGTAGCTGGTCATATCAGGCAGGATATTGGTAGCACTATTATAATTGGCACCTGCGGTGAAACCGAAATTCGTTCCGCCGTGAACCATATAATAATTGAAGCTCACCCCGCCGTCGAGATACTTCCGGGTTTGCTTCACTACACTTTCAGTTGAGACCTTGGGAAACGGTTCTGCCCAGTGATCTAACCATCCAGGATAGAACTCGGCAACCATATACGGGCCTTGATTGTTGTGATATTCGTTGACTACTTGTTTGAGTTTGTCTACGTTGGCTTCACCGTTTGCCGTGGGAAGAGCACCTTCTATGGTACCGCCTTCAAACAGCCAGCTGCCGTCGGAAGTAAACATCGGAACATCGAAACCTGCATCCAAGAGTGTCTGTCGAATCTTAGCGCTGTATGCCTTGTGCGTTTCGAGAGGGATATCTTTACGTTGCGCCACGTAAGAACCGAACTCGTTCTCGGCCTGAACCATAATAATCGGACCGCCCTTTGTTATTTGCTGGTCACGCAACTGGTCTGCCAGCTGGTTGATATACACGCGACAAGAGTCGAGAAAGGGCTTATTATCGGTGCGAATCACCAATCCTTTTGTGTTTTGCAGCCACCAGGGATAGCCGCCGAAATCCCATTCTGCACAGCAATACGGGCCCGGACGCAGGATAACCATCATCCCTTCTTCGCCCGCTGTCTTGACAAACGTACGTAGATTACGGTTCCCCGACTTCCAGTCCCACACGCCCGGAGCCACCTCGTGATGGTTCCAGAAAACGTAAGTCGCTACGGCATTGAGGCCCATTGCCTTCATCATCCGCAGTCGGTGACGCCAATACGGTGCCGGAACGCGGGCATAGTGCATTTCGCCTGAATGAATTTGGATAGGTTTCCCGTCGTAAAGAAAGTTGCCGTTTGCAATGGCAAACGAGTGTTTCATGAGTTTGCCGGCCATCGTTTGACCTGCAATGAGCAGCAGTACGGCTGCAAGCAAGAGTTTCAGATGTCTCATTATGTTTATCGGTTTTTTATGATTCTTCGTGTGATTTACTTCCGATTCTTCTTATTTTTCTTGTCGAACTTCTCCCAATATTTCTTACCCAATACTTTCAATTGCGTGGTGAAAGCCTGTGCTTCGGCAGCAGTTTTCGCCTCGTTTGCGGGCGATGCGTAAGCGTGTGAGAAGCCTTTGACATCTGTCCAGTGACCGCGCGTGAAATCGGGAACCTCTACCGGGATGTTGCCATTATCCATCGAGATGGCGCCGAGCTCTGCTAAGCAACACCATTCAGCTAAATCATAGACGTCCATATCAAGCGGAAGACCGTTTTGCAAACAGTAAACCAAACGACTGTCCATTATGAAATCCATTCCGCCGTGGCCTCCGACTTCTTTTGCTTCGTCGCCGTATTTTTTCACAAGCGGGCTTGTATATGTTTTGACTAATGCCTCGGCATCGGTCCGTGACAGATATTCGTGTCCCGAAAGATTATCGGCCGAAGGACGAACACCTACTTTCGACATATTCTTCGATGACAGAGCATAGCCTTCGATGGGGTATTTATTGGCGAAACCGGTCGTTCCCGTGAGTTGATACATACGATTATAAGGTTGCGGAGTCATTACATTGTGATGAATTTCAATGACTTTTCCGTCTTCGGTACGAATGAGTGTAGTGGTCTGATCTCCGTTTTTGAAGTCTGTGCAGGGCTTGCCTGTACGCTGTTCGACAAGTTTCCGACCGTTAACCGACTTCGTATCCATTGCCACCAACGTGCGCATACGGTCTCCGCGATGGATATTGAGTACCTGTGCAATAGGACCTAAGCCGTGTGTTGCATAGACATCGCCGCGGAAATCTTTGTTATACTCCAAGCGCCAACCCAACTTATCGTCTGCACCTTGCTTCCAATAAGCGTCCCAATAAGGCGAAAGATCGTGACGATAAGCACCTTGCACGTAGAGAACTTCGCCGAAAACGCCGTGCTGTGCCATATGAAGCGAGTTGAGCTCAAAGAAATCATAGCAGCAGTTTTCAAGCATTATACAGTGAAGACGCGTCTTTTCAGAGAGGTTAATGAGTTCCCATATCTCGTGAAGATTCATTGCCGAGGGCACTTCAATGGCTGCGTGTTTGCCGCTGAGCATCGCTTCGCGGGCCACGAGGAAGTGATGCTTCCAGTCAGTAGCGATGTAAACGATATCGATATCCTTACGTTTGCATAGTTCTTTATACCCGTCTTCGCCCGAATAAACAGCTGCTGCGGGCATACTTGCATTGCGAAGAATCTTTTGGCAGACCTCGGCACGCTCGCGTTCGTAGTCGCACAGTGCCACGACTTGTATACCGGGGATATGCGTCCAACGCTCTACGGCGCCAGGACCGCGCATTCCCAAACCGACGAAAGCTACGCGAACGACTTTCAGTTTAGGTGTTGTCAGGTTGACGGCGTTTTGTTGTCCGGCGGGGCGTGCAGGTACTTCGGTCACAGCCGTACCGTTGTTTACTTTGTAAGGCCAATTGAACTGTGCCTTCACCGACTGTGGCAAGAGCATTAAAACGGCTGCCGACAGGCTCAGAAATAATTTCTTTTGTTTCATTATTGGTAAATTTTACAGATTATATCGTTGCATTTCGATTCATTCAGGATGATGTTTTCACAGTCCGCTCAGACGTCTTTCCTGTGAAGGTGTTGATTTATGTATGCAAAGATACAATCTTTTTCACAAATCATCGTATACCGGATAGAAAGAAATAAGTAAAAACGGACTTCCTTTTTCAGCCGTACTCATTCTTTGCCTTTATTGTAAATAGAAATCCCGTGTAAGTGAAGGAGCTCATTTCTGCAATGTAACAGTTATTGTCCGTTTATTACTCGAGTAAGCGGCAAGTTCTTCCCGTCCGCTTTCAAGATACGACATAGATGCAGATTCTTACCTGATTGATTTTCAGGCAGATACAATACCGCCTGCGATTAATGCTCAATCGCCGTGCAATAAACGGTTAAACGCAGTGCGTTTAACGGCTTTTCACGGTGCGATTAACTGTTAATTGCGAGACGTCTTACAGCTCGTTTGCGAACGGGCGAGATTTTATGAATCAGTAACGAAGTTTTTTCAAAGGGGTAGATAGCCTCCTTTACTTTTCACATCGTCGATGAGTTGCTTGAAAATTCGGTTGTGAGCAAGGGTCGGTACGTGGCCCGTCATCAGCATTTGGAGGCGGGCCCGTGTGAGGGCTACATTGAGTTTGCGGTCGATTAGGTGGTCGTCTTCCTCGAAACAATTGGCCGTGAGGAAGTCGAGTTGGTAGCGGTTCTGAATCGTGAAGGAGTAAATGATGACGTCACGTTGCGATCCTTGGTAGCGTTCTACGGTGTCGATGCTGACTGAAAGGAGCTCTTTGATGCTGAGTTTCCCGATCTCTTTACGAATCATCGCTATCTGGTTGCGGTAGGGAACAATAATGCCCACGGTGCGCTGCGTGTCGAATCGTGGTCCGTAAAACCGATGAATGCGTTGCAGAAGCAGGGTAGTGATACGGGCTTCGGCGGTGTTTACCTTGTCGGAAAGGGCCGTTTGGCGACACGATTGTGAGGGAATGAACAGCACGCGATGGGTTTTCAGGGCATCATCCAATGCGTCGAGCGACGGCAGGGCATAGCCGATCAACGTCTCCGTTTGATGCGGACAGGGCACGGGCTGCAGCTGTTCGCGGTGGTAAAACATTCGGTTGGGGAAGTCGGCCACGTCGGGATGCATTCGGCCTTGCTTGCACAGAACGCCGACGAAGGCTTCCCGATCCTGCGCTCGCTCCCATTTGATGAGGCGTTCGAACAGCGATTGCCGGCAGTTATCTATGCCGATGGCTTGCAGCAGCGGGTCGTCGACTTTCGATACTGCCGCATCTTGCTGCACCACCGCAGGCAATTGCTTGTGGTCGCCGATAAGAATGAACCGGTCGATAAGGGTTGTTGTGTTTTCATCAGGTCCTGAATGCGCAGCGAGTAAGCCTATAATGGCCGGCTCTAAGATCTGACTGGCTTCGTCAATAACAGCCAACGAGAAGTGTTTTAATTGAAAAATGTTGGTGTGCGACAGCATAGCCGAAGTTGTTCCGACAAAAATCGTCGTCTCGTGAATACGTTGTCGGGCTGTTTCCAACTTCGGACAATCATCGATTACACGGTCGATAAGATAAGGTCGAAAGCGTTCGTCGCACGAAAATTCATTGCCGATGCGCACGAAAGACAGCCCGGCTGTACACAGCATTGCACAAATTTCGTCAATGGCTCGATTGGTATAGGCCATTAAAAGGACAGCGCACCCATCGGACGAGTTTAACTCTTCTTCTACAATAAAGCGTAGGGCCATACTTGTTTTGCCCGTCCCCGGCGGACCGACGAGCAGAAAATAATCGCGGGCTTGCTTGGTTTTGAGTAGAATTTCGTCGTAATCAGGATGGTAACTCCGCGTGAGTCGCGCCTGCGGATCGCGCTGCGGACCGCGCTGCCCGAGCAGCAGCGCTTTGCGATCGGGCGTTGTCGTGATGAACGAATGCAGGCTGCGGATGGCGCTGTTAGTACTGATGTCACTGCTACTGTGCTCGATGGCATAGCGCATCGATGGTGTTTCGAGATCGAAGATGTGCTCGTTTTGCTGCC
Source organism: Hoylesella pleuritidis (assembly GCF_963541955.1). Taxonomy (NCBI): domain Bacteria; kingdom Pseudomonadati; phylum Bacteroidota; class Bacteroidia; order Bacteroidales; family Prevotellaceae; genus Hoylesella; species Hoylesella pleuritidis. The sequence goes on from NZ_CAUTUT010000020.1 coordinate 24,837, forward strand.
CGTCGTTGAGATGCACCGTTATCGTGTGGGGTTCGATGCGGGCCATTACACCTTTATATAACAACGCTTTACGAACATCGGGCTCGCCATCGTAGGCATATAGATAAACCATGTCGCCTTGACGGAAGTTGGGGAGAAAGTCTTCGCCCTGATTCGGAACGGCCAACGTAATTGTATCGAAGCCGTTATAAGCATTGCTTCGCTCCTTTTTAACGATGCACAAATCGGTATATATATTGCCCGTTTCGCGTTTTTCGGCCAGCGGCATTGTCCAAAGGTCGGCACTGCTGTTGCCTATGCCCTCTTGCACACCGAGTTTAGCGGCCGCCTGTTCGCGATAAACGAAAGTCATCATACGGCAAAAATAGGCACGCTCTAACAGCGAGAGACGATGCAGGGGAGCTGTAATCGCTTCGATTTGGGGCAGCTGAAACTGTTGGAAAAGCTTGGTTTGACAGTGTCGTTCATTCAGCGTCTCGGGTGAAAGATGGTCAATAACGCTTTCAAAGCCCGTTCGTGCAAAGGCGAACTCATACGCTACGAGGAGATTTCGAAGCTGAATGGCCTCATTGAAAAGCCTGTCGTAATAATTTACTGACACCAAGCCGCCCGGCAAGGGATATTTGGAATAAAGCAGATACGTATCTGCCCGGTTGCGACCGAGGCGGAAGTTATGCTGCAAAACGCCGTAATAGAGCAGCAGCTGAACATAATGATCCTCTTTCTGGAAGCTGCCGTAAGCATTCGGGAAACCGCGTTGGATATTGTAATTAGAGCCTGATTTTTGTTCAACCAATAGTCGGAAGTCGGTCGTCATCAGGTCGACGCGCCCCTGGATGCCCAGTTCTTCGCACACGAACGACGGTTCGAGCACGGTTCGCTCACGGTTAGGCCCGTTGCTGTCGGTAAAGAGATAGGTCACGATTTCCTGTATATTGCGTGCCTGACTGACAGCTGCCGTTCGGAAGTCGGCCTTTCTGTTGAGGTCGGGACACGTGCTGTACGCCAGCGCTTTCTCCTTAAAACTGTTGCGGAAAGTGGTTGTCCAGTTGTAAGCTGTACCTTGATGGATGACATCATCGAGTGAACTGCCGGCGAAATGACCCAAAAGGATGGCCTGTGAGTTAGCTGCCGGTGCCATTCGATTGACTGTGTAAGCCAGTGGATGATGCCCATAGTCGGTGAAACAACGGGCTATGCTGCTGATATCTATTAAGAAATCGGGTTCGAAGATAATGCGTCGCGGCAGCAGAACGCCATTTTCTGAGCGGGTGCTGTCCAGCAGATTGAGTTGTGTTCCGATGCAGATAATGCTGCGGAGGTAGTTCCATCGCTCGTCGCTGATATCCACACGCAGGGTGGTTTGCGCCGCATTGGTGTCTGCTTCCACCTCCATCACGCCCTTGCTCACAGCTTGCACAATGCAGCGGAGATACCGATAATCAATGTGTCGGACATTGGTCGGCAATTTGCCCACAGCCGGAATTCGCCCCACCAACGTTGAGGGAATATCTGTTTGGAACACGGCCGAAATGAGAATGCACAGCGCCCGACAGTCATACGCCACTTCTTCGGACAGCAGCAACGCACTGCGATTGGAGTCGCGGCGCATCTTTTGAATCGCCATCGCATCGTGCGAGCTGATTCGGCAGCGCTTACACAGAAAGTCGACTTGTGCAAACAGATTGCCGAAAGCCTGTCGACTATCGCTTAGTCCCTCTCGGCACGTCAGCACCAAAGCCTCGTGCATCATCCTGTTCACGCACTCCGGTGACGTCGCCTGCGCTTCGATTATTTCTCCGACACGCCCGAACAGTTCCTCTGCCGTAATGTTCTCTTTGGAGTTATACATCTCTTCTCATTGCTTACCGGCTGCAAAAGTAAGTATAAAAGATAAAGCCACAAAACCATTCCATCAAGAAATCGAGCAGGTTTACAGGGGTAACGGTGAATAAAAGAGACTCGATCCTAAGCTCTCTTTCACTCTTTCACCTTTTCATTTTTATTATCAGTTGAGCATTAAGTTCATTTCGGCGTGCTCGTTTTGGAATATCCAGTCAGCCAATTCATTGATAGACATTCGGCGGGCAGCGGCATCGGGCTCATCAGTTTGTTTCACTTGGCCTTCGAATAGTATGTAATAGGCGTTGTTCATCGGGATGTCGTGATCATCTTCTATGCGTAATGTGCAGTTCAAAGACGGGTTTTGTGCAGCATAACTGCGCAGTGCTTTCAGTGCATTTATCACGCGAATCATCCCTTGAATGGGTTCACGAGCCGGCTGATAATCCGCTCCAGCGAGGAGAATATCCTCTTTGGCCACGTCAAAGTCGGCTTGTTTGTGGAGCAGGATGCACGTTTTCTCACGCTGCCAACGATCGAAAGCTTCAAAGGTCATCGATAAAACACCCGACGACTGGGGCAGACACGTGATGCGGGGAGTATATCCGCACTTGGCGTACCACTCGTAAAGCCAGTCTTCGGCAGGGATTAACGCTGCGTAAACTACGTTTTTATAGAAAAGGTTGAAGTGTGCCTGACGCATCAGGTTGTTGCCGATCTCCTGATGACGGTAATCGGGGTGCGTGCTTACTCCGCTGATATAGACGGCGGGGAGTTCTTGACCGTGATATAATAAGGCATAAGGCAGCGTCTGCAAAGCCGCTACAACGTGGTGATTCAACTGGCAAGTAACATTATATTTGGGCTTATAGACACGACTGAAATAGAGGTCCATAAACTTGTCCGAGTCGTTGAAGACGAGTTTCCAGAGGTCGCGTGTCTCCTGCAAGATGCGGTCTTGATCCTCGAATTCGCGCAAAGGGTGCTTCTCCATTACCGTATTCTTCTCTAAAAGGATGTCGGGATGGTAAGAGAGTTTAGCCCTGCGGAGTCCCTCGTTGCCCATATCCTCTTCGCGGTTGATATAACAATACTGTTCGGGCAGATGCTTGACAAACTCTTGGTTGATGATGGAGAAAGCTCCTTCATAGTTGACATCGGCCTTTTCGACGCATACATCGAAGGTGGTTTGGTTGATCGGACAACCGAAAGTAAATGCAACGAGCTTATCGTCGACCCATATCGTGCCGCCCGTCAAGCCCAAACGATCCCACCGATGGAATGCTCTTGTCATCGAACGCAGCTCGATCGATAGGCTCTCATCCAAATCTTGCTCGTCGGTGTCATCTTTTGAGACCTTCCGCCATTGCTTTTCCAATTCGAGACATTGGGGTATCAGGTCTTCGGTCAGCGGCCGATACGTATATTGGGGATAAAGACTCTTGAACTTGTTGATATGATTTCGCTTGCTCTGCAACTTCTTTCCGGAGAGGTTTATCAGTTTATCGCGAGTGTAGATGTAGTCGGCAAAATTGCGGTTAGGCTCTATCGTGAATGTGTCCGGGAACGACTGTTCGATCAAGTCGACCATATAATTGCACACACCGAGCATCAGAAAGGGATGGCCCATCGCTATGGAGTCGTCGCGGATGGTGCGAATCACCTTCACGGAACATTCATCGCAGGGTTTCACTCGATAAGAACCATCTTCCATTACTTGTGGTTTGGGAATCGGCATCATATAGGCGAGATGGCGTCCGGTGTGAAAACGAAATACGAGATAGTCGTCGATAACGGCAAACTGTGTGTTATACAAGAATCGCCAGCTGATCAGGTTCGAGAAGGAAAGGTCGCAATTCTGTCGCTCTCCGTACAAAGTGAAACGCTGAATGAGTGCCCGATCGGATGTGGACAAGTCTTTGAATTTAATCATAAAAGGATAGATACACTTGTATTTGACGCAAATTTATGAAATAATCTTTGATTAACGGTTACTATTCCGATTATTTATTGTATTTTTGCAAAGTGAGAATGACAATTAGAGGTCATTCTACTTAACAAGTAACTTTTGAATCATTGTATACAAACGAATGGACTTATTACAACAGATTGTTGACCGCGCGAGAAGTAACAGACAGCGCATCGTGCTCCCCGAAGCTACGGAGGAGCGCACATTAAGGGCCGCCGACCGGGCTTTAAGGGATGAAATCGCAGACATTATCCTTGTCGGCAATCCCACGGAAATACACAAATTGGCCGAGGCTTGGGGACTGGACAACATCGGGAAAGCCACGATCGTAGACCCACTTAACAACCCGAAAGCCGAAGAATACGCCGCTTTGCTGGCCGAACTCCGCAAAAAGAAGGGGATGACTCTTGCTCAAGCACGTGAGCTTGTAAAGAATCCGCTCTACTTAGGATGTATGATTATCAAGACCGAAGGTGCCGACGGGCAGATCAGCGGCGCGTTGAGTACAACTGGGGAGACGCTCAGACCGGCCCTGCAAATCATTAAGTGCGCACCCGGAGTGACGTGTGTGAGCGGTGCGATGCTACTCATCACCAAGGCGAAACAATATGGCGAAGACGGTATTGTGGTAATGGGCGACGTGGCAGTAACGCCTATGCCCGACGCAGATCAGCTCTCGCAGATCGCTATTTGCACAGCACAGACGGCACAATGTGTGGCCGGTTTTGCCGAGCCTCGTGTGGCAATGCTGAGCTTCTCGACAAAAGGCAGCGCCTCGCACGAGGTTGTCGACAAGGTAGTAGAAGCCACTCGGCTCACCAAACAGCGTGCTCCTGAGCTCAAAATAGATGGCGAACTGCAAGCCGATGCAGCCCTTGTGCCCGCCGTCGGACAGAAGAAAGCACCGGGAAGTGCCATTGCCGGCAATGCCAACGTGCTCATAGTGCCTAACTTGGAGGTTGGAAATATCGGCTATAAGCTGGTTCAACGTCTCGGCGATGCAATCGCCATCGGGCCGATTCTGCAAGGAATCGCACGTCCGGTGAATGATTTAAGCCGCGGCTGTAGTATCGACGACGTCTATTATATGATAGCTATTACAGCTTGCCAAGCGCAGGATGCCAAGCTCACTCATTAATTTACGAACTTAAAGACTCATCAACTCGAAAACTCACTCATTAACTTACAAACTCAAAAACTCATCAACTTATATGAAGATATTAGTTTTAAACTGCGGGAGTTCATCCATTAAGTACAAGCTTTACGATATGAATGATATGTCCGTATTGGCTGCCGGCGGTGTAGAACGCATCGGTTTAGACGAAGCTTTCATCAAAGTCACGTTGCCCGACGGTGAGAAAAAGAAGATAATGCACGATATGCCGGATCATAAAGAGGGTGTAAACTTTGTGTTCAAGTGTCTTCTCGATCCTGAAATCGGCGCAATCAAGAGCCTTGACGAGATAGATGCCGTAGGCCATCGAATCGTGCAAGGAGGCGATAAATACTGCGACAGCATTATCGTCGATAAGCAAGTAGAGGCGGGAATAGAGGAACTTTGCGACCTTGCTCCTGTTCACAACGCCGGTCATTTGCGCGGACTCAGGGCCGTGGATGCACTGATGCCTGAGACGCCTCAGGTCTGCGTGTTCGACAACGCATTCCATAGCACGATGCCCGACTATGCTTATCTCTATGCCATTCCCTATGACCTGTATACGAAATACCACGTTCGCCGTTACGGTTTTCACGGAACCAGCCACCGATATGTATCTCAGCGCGTGTGCGAGTATCTCGGGCGCGACATCAAAACGCAGCGAATCATCACCTGCCACATTGGAAACGGTGCGAGTATATCAGCTGTCAAGTTCGGCAAATGTGTTGACACATCAATGGGACTCACGCCATTGGCCGGCTTGATGATGGGGTCTCGCTCGGGCGACATCGATCCTTCGGCCGTCACTTATCTGATGGAGAAGCTCGGAAAACAGCCCCAAGAGATGGCCGATTATCTCAACAAAGAGAGCGGTGTGATGGGAATCACCGGCATATCATCGGATATGCGCGAGATCGAAAGTGCCGCAGCAGAAGGCAACGAGCGTGCTCAGCTGGCTTTGAATATGTATAATTATCGCATTAAAAAGTATATCGGAGCTTACGCGGCAGCAATGGGCGGCGTCGATATCATCGTCTGGACGGCCGGAGTAGGCGAGAATCAGACTGGCACCCGTATTGATGCGTGCAGCGACTTGGAATTCCTTGGCATCAAGATCGACCCTGAAGCCAACAAGGTTCGTGGCAAAGAAGCCATCATTTCTACGCCCGACTCGAAGGTAACGGTATGCGTTATCCCCACTGATGAGGAATCGGTGATTGCCCGAGACACGATGAAGCTCGTGCAGGAAGCCAAGAAATAAAGGCTTATTTCCTATAAATGCAAAAGCGGAAAGTACGTAGTGGCTTTCCGCTTTTGCATTTATCTTATCTTGATTCCTACTTGCAAAGCTATTCTTTTTCTGTTAAATACTCTATAATTAACTATATCTAAAAGATATTTAACACAAAAACAAACAAAATACTAACAATTAGGTATTGCGGGGTTCACGATAAATGTCTATCTTTGTAATCGAGATGAGATATCTCATTAACCACATTACACATTAACCAATATGAAGACGGATAACTTAAAGATCACAGGAAAACACGACTTTTATAGCGTAAACGTACCTGTGAAGGAAGACAAAAACAATGAGCGTAGTATTCTTTTAGGCGGAGAGTATTGGTATAACTGATTACACTCCCTTACTATTTAAAGATCCCGCGGACCCAAATCGCCCACGGGGTTTTGTTTTTTTATAGCGACAGTTCTGTGTATTTCCTCCTTTTAGTTTCCTAAGTTATGGGGATAGAAGGTTGTAAACAGAGGTTGGTTTTATTTCGGACAGAAGAACAAAAGGATATAAGTAAAATTAGCTTTATATCTATTTGATTATCAGGTATATACAATTCTATTTTCAATTAATGATTAGTTGTATTTTGGCTAACGGTTAAATGCACGCCGTTTAGTCATTAACTGGTGTGTATTTAATGGCTTTTCGCAGTGTGATTAACCGTTACTTACAAAGTAGCTCATATCTATCTGATTCTCAGAGAAATATAAGCCTCATTAAATTCTCGTTCTATTGTTCTGCTGTTTGAAATGCAAGCCCGTTGCATTCTTTTGCGAGCCGATATGCCGGTCGTCCCTTACAAAAGGGTGTAGAATGTTTCGTTATTCTTTATTTCTGTCCTTTTGTACTTGTGTCTAAGTTGAAATGAGTCTCCGTTCATATTCCCCAGCCCTTTAACTGAGGGGCCAGGGGAGGAAGACTTACACTAACGGCTGTGGGAATGATTGTCAGGTAAATGTCAGGCAGTTGTGAGCGAGGAATCCAATGAGATGTGTTACTTTTGCAAAAACTCCCGAAATCAAGATTATGCGGAAATTACTTGTCCTCTTTTCTGTTCTTTTACTTGTGGCGGGCATACTCGAATGGGTTTGCGAGACACGACCGAAACGGTCGTTCGGAGATGTTTTGCGCGAAGTGGTAAACACGCATCCGCTGGCGGAATATCGTGACACAGCCTTCGGGTTCACGATGCCTTACCCGACGTTTATGAGTCGCGAAGATGCAAAAAACGACCATTTCATCGGAGGTGCACGGTTCAGCTATTGGGGTAACTGGGTGAAAATAACGATGGAATGTCACGTCTCAAAAGACCGAAAAGAACTCACCACGGCACAGACGGCACGCATTATTGCGACCCGACTGCGTGCCTCGAAAGTGAAAACAGGGCGTAATGATTTTGTGATCGATGGTAAGATGTACGACGGCGAACAGGCTGTCGAGGGTTATTCTTACCGTCGGAAATACGTCAGAGGACGTGGCGTGTGGTATGTTTGCACGCTGTATTACCCTGTGCAGTATAGGAATGACCTTGCGAGACTGTTGCGTTTGGTAGACTGCTGGACCGCACACAGCAGCAGAAATGTACCGGATGAAAATACGATTTATGGCTATTGATGTGCGATAATCGGGTAAATTGTCTTATTTTTGCAGAAAGAACGACAACCGTTTCAAGCAAAAATAAACCTATCGCAATCTTATAATGAAGGAAAAAAACATTTCTCGGCACTGCCGCTTGTTAGCTGCGGCACTGTTGTTAACGGCGGCCGGCACAGGCATTGATGCTTTGGCGGTCGGCACGAGCGACTCGATCAGATACGCTAACACCATAGCCATAGCGGCCGATGACAGTCAAGCACGCATTATCGAGAAGGCTGCGCACGTGGTTCCGACTCCTAACCAGTTGGCTGCTCTGCGCAAAGAGTTCATCGCTTTCGTGCATTTCGGTCCGAACACGTTCACCCGTCGCGAGTGGGGAACGGGCAAAGAAGACCCCCGAATATTCGATTTGAAGACCTTAGACACCGACCAATGGTGCCGTTCTTTAAAAGAAGCGGGCATCCGGATGGTGCTGCTCACGGTGAAACACCACGACGGTTTCGTGATCTGGAACAGTCGCTACACACGTCATGGACTGATGTCGACAGGCTTTGAAGGCGGAAAGGGCGATATCCTTCGCGATCTTTCGGCTTCTTGCCGCAAGTTCGGCATCCGCTTAGGAATCTATCTTTCGCCCGCCGATCTGTACCAAATGGAGGGTGATGGGCTCTACGGCAACCGAAGCAAAGCTACGCTTCGCACTATCCCTCGCGATGTCCCGGAGCGTCCTTTTGTAAATAAAACCCGCTTTCGGTTCGTCGTCGACGATTACAACGAATACTTTCTCAATCAGCTTTTCGAGCTTCTTACCGAATACGGAGACATTGATGAGGTGTGGTTCGATGGCGCCCATCCTCGCAATAAGGGTGGACAGACCTATCATTATATGGCTTGGAAGGAGCTCATTCACACCCTTGCGCCCCGCGCAGTGATATTCGGCAGAGAGGATGTACGCTGGTGCGGCAACGAGGGAGGCGGTACCCGCGACACGGAATGGAACGTTATCCCCTACCAAGAAGATCCTGATCGGATGACGTCTTTCGGCGATTTGATAGAGAAAGACCTCGGAAGTCGGGATCAACTGTATAAAGCCCGCTTCTTGCATTACCAACAAGCGGAAACCAACACGTCGATTCGCGAAGGCTGGTTTTATCGTGATGACGACCGCCAAGGCGTGCGAACAGCCGACGATGTGTTTGATATTTACGAGCGATCTGTGGGCGGCAACTCCACGTTTTTACTTAACATTCCGCCCAATCGAGACGGAAAGTTCTCACAGAAAGACGTCGATGTGCTGCGCGAAGTGGGTAAGCGTATCCGCGAGACTTATTCAACCAATCTGCTCGATGCGGCCATCGACGCACCGAAAGCCCTGCTTGATAATGATGACGAGACGTTTATCGAATACACGGAACCTATTGTTTTCACGCTTCCTAAGCCCATCACGCTCAATCGGTTGATGCTGCAAGAGGCTGTGGCAAAGCGTAGCGAGCGTGTGGAAGAGCACGCCGTGGATGCTTGGATCAATGGGATGTGGCAGGAAATAGCCCGTGCCACCAACATCGGTTATAAGCGAATACTCCGCTTCCAAGACGTTACAACGTCTCGCTTGCGGTTGCGTATTTTGCAATCGCGGCTCACACCGGCTATCAGCAGCGTCGGAGCTTACCATTACTCATCGCGTCCGCCGCAGCTTTCGATACGCAAAGACCGCGCCGGTAAGGTAACGATTGTACCCAAACCACAAGGTTTCGCGTGGAAAGGAGATGCCGATGCGGCCGCAAGATTGAGTCTCGGCTGCAAGATTTACTATACGGTCGATGGCTCGGAACCTACTGTCCACAGCCAACTTTATACGGCTCCATTCGAGTTAGACCGCGGAACGGTGAAAGCGATAGCCGTTCTCAACGGACAAATGGGGCCCATTGCCATCGAACCGGTGGGTCTGACGAAAGCTTGTTGGATAGTAACGGCTGTGAGCAGCGAGGTAAAGGGCAATGAGGCCAATCGGGTTTTGGATACCGATCAGCATACTTATTGGCGCAGCGAAGCCGACGGTAAGCGCAGTATTACAATCGATATGGGCGGCGTTCAGCAGGTCCGTGCCCTGAGATATACACCTCCTACGAATACGTCTGATGGCTTGATGGCACGCTCAGAACTGTATTACAGTCTTGACGGAAAGGTTTGGAAAAAGGCTGAAAGTATCGAGTTCGGCAATCTGATCAATGACCCCACGCGCCGAACGCATTACTTCAAACATCCGTTTAAAGCCCGTTTCGTTCGTATCGAGACTCGGGAAGCTGCCGCAGGAAGTCCTGTCGTGACCGTTGCCGAAATCGATTTGCTTTGAATGTGAATCCTTTCAGGTAAAGGAATAAAAGAATATATGAAAAGAACGAATTACCGATTGATAATAGCCAATCAGTAATTCGTTCTTTTTGTGAGTGCTTTTGTTCTTCTGTTTGATTTTTTATTGCGGGCGGATACGCCGATCCACTTCTGCAAAAAGAATGGGTTATCTTTCTGTTTGAATATCAATCAACAAATGATCAATTGCCATATCCCGGGTTTTGCGTTAGTTTCGGGTTTGTCGAAGTCCAACTCTGCGGGATCGGGAAGAGCTTGTTATACGGCTTGAAAACGCGGTCTTCGATCTTCTCTTTACCGTTGACGACGGCCCGAAGGGTAGGATCGGTCGCGCTGTAATCAATCGTTCCTGTGATGCGTGTAAGTTCCCCGTTGAGCACGCGTTCTGCAATCATCTTGCCATTCTCGGTCCAGCGTACGATGTCGGCACGTCGGAGCCCTTCTCCGGCGAACTCTGCACTGCGCTCACGGCGTATCAATTGGCGGAGTTTCTCCTGCGTATTGTACTTCGATTGGTCGACACCGGGCATACCGGCGCGCTTTCTGATCAAGTCGATTTTTGCATAGATTTCGGCCGATGGGCCGTTCAGCTCGTTCTCGGCTTCGGCCCACGTGAGTAAGATTTCGGCATAGCGGAAAACGATTGGGCAGCAATTCGTATCCCAGATGTTGGCATATTGCGACTTCGGACCTAAGTATTTGCGCCACGTCAAGGCTGTTTTAGAAGCGTTGTCGGCACCATTGGGATCGTTTACATTGCTCTTTCCGTTCACTTTCTTGTCCAATGTATTGACCACCTGACCATTCCAGTCGGCGCCGGGATAAATAATTGTCATCGCCATTCGTGGGTCGCGGTTGTGGAACGGATGCTTAGCATCGTAACCGGATCCCGCTTCATCGATGGTGAGTCCATTGCTCATTTCATAGTTGTCGACACAATTCTGCGTGGGAACTACCGACGACCAACCGCCGTCTCCATTGTTATAAAGCTGTCCGATGGTATCAAGTTTTTTCGTTCCGATGATGTATTGCACGGCGAGAATAATCTCTTTGGACCCTTGTCCGGCCACGGTGAAGAGATTAGAATAATCCGAGTCCAAACCGTATTGCCCCAAGTCGATAATGGCTTGTGCCGCTTCCTTGGCCGTTTTATAGTCGCCCCAGTAGAGCGAAGCACGCATCTTGATGGCCAGTGCGGCTCCCTTGGCAATTCGTCCGCGTGCAGCGGGCTTGGCATTGATGTCTGCAATGGCCTCGTTGAGATCTTTGAAGATTTGTGCTTTCACCTCTTCTATGGTGTTGCGGGGCACTTGCGCTTCTGCTGCCGAATTAAAATTGCTGATGATGGGGACGCCTCCGTAAAGTCGACCCAGCGTAAAATACTCATAAGCGCGTATCGCTTTGACCTGTGCCACGAGATCTTTCTTGACGGCTTTATCGCTGAACGGCACCTTATCTACATTCAGAAGAAACTCGTTGCAGCGGCGAATGATCGTGAAATCGTAGAACGACCAGCCCGGATCCGTAGGTGAGAACGACCCGTTTCCGATGGCTCTGAATCCCTCCCAAGGGAAGTTGTTGTAAGCGAAATCAGATCCGCTGTCCCAATAAAGCAATGCAGCGCCATCCTCCCAACCATCATAACAGCCAATGACGAACTTGGCTGCGTCTTCCGGTGTCTTCCAACTTGTGGGCGGAGACATCGCATCTTTGGGCAGCGTATTGAGAAACTCGTTGCAGGAAGAGAGTGACACGGCGGCCAGTCCTGCGATAATATAGATTTTAAATGCTTTCATAATTCCGTGTGATTTATCGTGTTTAGAATGTGATATTGATACCGACGGCGTGCGAACGGAGCAGCGGGAAGGACGAGCCTCGGTCGCTGCTGACCTCGGGGTCGGTCTTGAAAGGCAGATGATCGAACGTGAGCAGATTCTCGGCTGCATAGTAAACGCGCACCCGAGTCAATCCGATCGTGTTCAGGAAATGTTTGGGCAGGCTGTAACCCACCTGCAATGTCTTCAAGCGCAGGTAAGAAGTATTCCACAGCCAGGCCGTAGACATCACCTTCGAAGGATCGCTTGCGCTGGTGCCTGTCTCGAAAATGCGTGGCATCTTGGCGTTGTGGTTGCTCTCGGTCCACGAATCTTTCCACATTGTTGACGGATGACCGGAGTCGCCGGAGAACTCACCGAGCACTTCACGGTTGAAGATATGCGATACGCCCGCTACTCCCTGCCACAGCATCGAGAAGTCGAAATCTTTCCAGGTAGCGCCGATATTGAATCCGTAAGTAATAGAAGGGATATCCGTATGATGGCAATATACCTTATCATCCTCTGTGAGTTTTCCATCGTTATTGGTGTCTTCGTAGATGATGTCACCTGCTTTGAACGCGTGACCGAATGGGTTTCCGTACTTCTTTGTATAAGCATCGGCCTCTTCCTGGGAGTTGAAGAACTTGCCGGAAGCCTTGTACATATAGAAACTATTGAACTGTTTGCCCACTGCGTGACGATGGTCGTTACCGTTTTTCATAAATTCTTGCCCCTCGCCGAGACGCAAAACGCGATTCTCGTTATAAGCAAAATTAACGCCGAGATTGATTCTCCAGTCTTTACTCAACTGCCTGTTGTAAGCGAGAGACACTTCCACACCTTGGTTGCGCATTGCTCCGACGTTGTCTTTATAGCCCACTTTGCCAGCTTTCGGCCCCAAAGCAAACTCTGCCGGAGCTGCAATGTCCATAATAATACCTGTCGTTTTGCGGTTATAATAATCGATAACGCCGGTCAATCCGTGCAGAATCGTGAAATCGATGCCTATTCCCCACGTCGTGGCTTTCTCCCAAGAGATGGCTGAAGTATGGAAAGTCTTCTGGTAATAGCCCGGTGTCAGCTTGCCGTCGAACGGATAAGTGGCATCCAGATTATAAACATTCAGCCAGGGATAATAGTCATTCAAGGCATCCTGATTACCCAACCGGCCCCACGATGCACGGATTTTCAGGTTGTCTAACCAGCCTTTCGTACCGGCCATAAACGCCTCTTCGGAGATGCGCCAGGCCGCAGAGAACGACGGGAAATAGCCCCAGCGATGGCCTTCTGCAAACCGTGATGAAGCATCTGCACGAAAGTTGGCCTCGAAAAGATAACGACCGGCATAGTCGTAGTTGATTCGTCCGAAACCCGAAACCATCGCTAACTCTCGCGTAAGACCCTCATTTTTCTGCGTGGAGGCATCTCCTGAGTTCATATCCGTCAGTTCGTTGTTGGGGAAATTCTTACGAGTTTGCCTGTCATAACTATATACATAACGCTCGGTGTGCCATCCTGCCATTGCTTTTAGGTTATGTTGGCCCAACGATTTGTCGTAATTCAGGTAGGCATCGAAATTTGTTCGGTGCCATGCATAGTTGCGAATATCTAATGAATTGGGTTCACTTGCCTTGTTGGGGTTGTATTGAATGAACTTCTGGAAGTAGTGATAGTGTTGTGAATTGTCGATGTACGCACCCTGCAAGGTGAGTTTCAGGTCGCGGATAATCTGATAATCGATGCCCAAAAGCCCCGTGAAGTTGCGGTTGTTGCGCTTCACCGACATCCCGGAATCAAGCCAAGCCATCGGGTTTCCATCTGAAACGGTGCCGTAAGAACCGTCTTCGTTGCGGTTGGGAATCCACGGTGCGATGCGGTTCAACAGTCGGATAATCTGGTCGCTGCTGCCTCCGTAATAAGCACTGCTGGCATCTCGGTAGTTGTTTTGAATGAAAGCAAGGTTCAAATGAGCCGTGATACGTTTTGAAATACTCATATCCAGGTTCGTACGGGCATTGAACTGCTCGCGTCCGGCATTGGGAAGAATTCCTGTTTGGTGCAGATAACCCACGGAAGCTAAGTATTTCGCGTATTCATTACCGCCGTTCACGCTCACGTTATGCCGATTCTGAACACCAGTTTTGTAAGCCAGCCCATACCAATCGGTATTCGGATGACCGTAGGGATCGCTACCGTCGCGGAATTTCTGAATATCTTCGTCTGTGAAACGGGCTTTCTTTCCGCTGCGTGCCAACGCTTGATTATAATAATAAGCGGCATCGGCCGAGTTCATTCTGTCCATCAGCGCCGTAGCGTTCTGCACGCCGAAGTAACCTGAATAAGATACTTTCGGTGCCCCATTTTGGCCCCGTTTCGTAGTAATCAAAATCACACCGTTAGATGCCTTGGAGCCGTAAATGGCGGCAGAAGAAGCATCTTTCAGTACCGAAACACTGGCGATATCATCCGGATCGAGTGAGTTGAGTGTACCGGTTTCCACTCCGTCGATTAGGATATACGGCGTGGCAGTGTTCAATGTGCCCACACCGCGCACGTGAATCGTACCTCCGTCCATACCCGGAGCACCGTCGGCACCTGTCACCGTGATGCCGGGCATCAAACCTTGAAGACCGGATGACACGTTGGTTATCGGTCGGTTTTCTAATGTTTTGCCGTCGAGCTGCGCCACAGAACCCGAAAGATTGACCTTCTTTTGCGTTCCGTAGCCCACCACCACCACCTCGTTGAGCGATTGGCGATCTTCTTCCAGCGTAATGTTGTAGTGAGTTACGCCGTCTCTCACCGCAATTGTCTGCGGCTTATAGCTCACATAGCTTATTTGCAACACTGCTCCCGGAGCTGCAACGATGCTGAATCGGCCGTCGATGTTGGTAATGGCGCCTGTTGTCGAGCCTTTGATCGTGATCGATGCACCCACAATCGGCTCTCCGTTGGCATCTTTCACGGTTCCCGTTACAGTCTGTCGCTGTTGTTGAACACTCATTACGCCGTTGGCATTTGCAGCAAGAATGCTGTCGAAAGGCATAAAACTAAAGAAGCCGAAGGCAAGGGTCGCCGCCACATATACCCTGACTTGTCGCGGATAATTCCGTTGATTTTTAGTTACTTTCATAGCAGTTTTTAATAAATATGAAATATCTTGTTAATAGAGTTGATACGATAGGTTGGTCTAATCGCGACAAATGTACAATATTTTTTTTGAAAAGTGCAAATAAATCCGTCAGTTTTTAATCTCTGACCATATTATATCTTCATTTTATATTTACTTTACAATCTTCAGTATTAAGCTATGGATCGAGGTTGATTTTTCGTTAACTTCTTGAAAAACAGCCCCGGTTTTGTTCTCACACCTTTACATTTGGATTTAAATTGTTCATTGATCTTTCTCGCGCATCAGTCGATTGACATAATTTTCAAATGTAAAATCACGTAAATTTAAAGTTATTTCCAAGTTTTATCACTAATTGTTGTAGCATCTATTTTTCATCTTCGTTTCTCGTTATTTCACAAAATCAATCCAATATCTTATACAAACGAGTCTCCACAAATAAAAATCGGTTGTTAATTGTTAGATTAACAACCGATTTACTGTACCCAGACCCGGTACAAAGTGGGTATAACAAGAGAAATAAAGAGGATGTATATAATTGATTATCAATACTTTGTGATTTTCTTATATTTGTCGATTTTGCCCTTTCTTGCCTATTTTTCGTTAGGTAGTACACTTTTAGTACACTTTGATATTCCAAACTTTTTAGTATCTTTGCAAAATAAGAAAACATCTGAAAATAAACGAGTTAATGATTTTACTCGGTTTGATACGCGTTTAGGTACATAACTATCAACTATGGCAAAATTAGAAAATAAAACGAAAGAAAACCCGAAATTAGAGCAAAATACGCTTTCTGATGGTCGGATAAGTCTTTATCTTGAGTATTATCTTGGTAGAGAAGAAACGCCTGTGTTGGACGAAAACGGCAATCCGGTTTTTTATGAAACAGGTAAAATGATGGGCAAGCCCAAAGTACACATTAAACACAACAGACGAAAAGAGAATTTGCAATTGTATTTGATAGCCAAGCCTCGTACTCCAGCGGAACGACAACAGAACAAGGAAACGCTTGAACTGGCTGCCAAGATTCGTGCAGAGCGTGAACAACAGTTTAAGGAGAGTATGCTTGGTTATCGCCTGAAGAAAGACAGAAATGTCAACTTCTTAGACTATTATCAGGCGTACATAGACAGTTATACGAAGAAAGACCTGCGAATGATAAAGATAGCCTTGAATCGTTTTAAGGATTTTCTGAAAGAGCAATACCCTCTCTATGAGTTTAGTATTAAACCTGACTTGATAACCAAGGACATGATGGAACGGTTTGTTGAGTACCTGCAATCACGAAGTGTGGGTGAAGGGGCAAAGAGTATCTACCAACGTTTCAAGAAGGTTGTACGCTATGCCATAGATCATGAAGTGATGTTGAAAGATCCCTGCAAAGGTGTTGTGTGCAAGGTGGATGAACAGATTTTACGCAAAGATGTGTTGTCAATGGACGAAATCCAATCACTAATTCAATGCCATTATGATAATGAAAATCCAAATGTCAGACGAGCATTTATCCTCTGTCTGTATTGCGGTTTGCGCTTCTGCGATGTGAAAGACCTAACTTATAAAAACATCGACTATACCAATCACCTCCTAAAATTTGAACAGAACAAGACCAAAGGACACTCTGCAAATAGTGGTGTAGTTATTCCTCTGAACAACGGATTGCTTTCATTGATAGGTGAAGCACCTGACGATTTGAATTCTTCCATATTTAATCTTCCCTCGTATGAGAGTTGCTGTAAATCTGTGAAACGGTGGGTAAAACGTGCGGGCATCAACAAACATATCAGTTGGCATTGTGCTCGCCACAGTTTTGCTGTAAACATTCTCAATAATGGTGCAAATATTAAAACGGTAGCCAGTTTGTTAGGGCATAGCGGATTGAAGCATACCGAGAAATACACTCGTGCAGTGGATAAGTTGAAGGAAAATGCAATCAATAGTCTTCCAGAATTGAAATTATAGTTGCAAAATATGGTGCTATTTAACAAGTTATGTTTATCTTTGCACATACCATCAATAAACAAATGGAACAGATGACAAAGAAAAATTGCCAAAATAGAATCAGAGTGGTATTAGCTGATAAGCAAATTACTAATCGGTGGCTTGCTGACCGGATGGGGGTCACCGATATGACCGTCTCACGTTGGAAAACCAACAAGATACAGCCCTCCATGGCTCAATTCGTGGAAATCGCTCGTCTGCTTCAGGTTGATATCAAAGATTTGCTGGAAGTTAATTTTGATACAAATGGTAATATAGTATAATGAAAGGACTATCTTTTTTAAATAAAATGACAAAATTGGTAAACGATACCCATCGTGAAATGGACGAAGTTATAATTACTCGCTATGCTTGCTATTTGGTAGCGCAGAATGAGTATTTAATAAAATCGTAAATAGTTGTGTAATAAATAAGCGGAAGAAGTTGAAAATAAAAAGAAATAATAATGGAAACTATCATCATTGGACAAGGTTATAACATCGAAGAGGATTCCTCTGTTGGAAAGGAATTGATAAAACTATTCGAATCAAAAATATATGACAACTTTACATGCCTTGTAGCGTTTGCAAGCTATGGTGGTGTCTCCGCACTAACCAGATTTATTAATGAAGGTAAAGTAAGAGGAATGAAAATCAAGGTAATACTTGGTGTTGACCAGAAAGCCACTTCTAAAGAAGCATTAGAAGAGGTGTTGACATGGAATGTAGATGCTCGTATATACCATACCAACTCAAATAATATTTTTCATCCTAAAGTGTATTTATTTGAGAATAGAGATATTTTTACGTTGATTGTGGGCTCAAATAATCTCACAGTTCCAGGTCTCGTACAAAATATTGAGTGTTCTCTGTTGATAAAAGACACCATAGACCCTTCTTCCATTCATGATGACTTTTATAGATATTGGAAAGGTATGTTAGAGGGAACGGAAACGCATCTATACCCTGTTACGCAAAAGTTAATTGACGATTTATTTAGAGACAAAGTTATTACTTCAGAAGATTTACGTTCCAAAAGATACGATGATGGAGCTGATAAAAAGAAAAAAACAAATGGAAAAGCCATTACTTTCAGAAATACTACCATTCAAAAATTCCCTGAAGGATTTCGTCCGAAGAGACTTGTAAAAGTTAAGCGTGTTGAAACCATAATGGACACGACAAAAGAAGTTGAGAAATCCGTTAAAATTGGCAATGCGGTTTTGATTGCTGAAATTCCTAAGGCTGGTAGTAGATGGAAACAGGCGAATTTTAGTCAGAATGTTTTTGAGAATTTCTTTGGAGCCAAGAAAGGTGATAACTCTTACAAGGTTAAACTTACCAACATCAAAAAGGACGGTACGTTGGGTGAAGTAGTGGAAAGTCAATCTGTTACGGTGAAAAGTAAGAATTACAGATTTGAGTTGCGTTGTGATGAAACCAATCAGCCATATCCATCTGGGGATGACCGTCCCATTGGTCTATTCATAAAAGAAGATACACAAAACTATATGTATCAAGTTTTAATGCCTTCTGATAATATCTATAAAAAGATAAAGGACTATCTGTATATGGAAACAAAGGGACAAAAGGGTAGGAAAGATCTGATGAGACGATACATTGCTGATGTAGAGGTAATTCATGCTTTGTACCCAGAATTAATTGTTTAGTGAATATGGCATACGATTTTAGGACGCTTAACTACCTTGGCAGCAAACTGAGGCTCCTTGATTTCATTGAAGAGAATGTTCGCAAAGTGAATCCGGATGGCGAAGCTGTCTGCGATTTGTTTGCTGGCTCTGGTTGCGTTTCATATAAACTCTCACGACTATATCCTGTTGTCGCATGTGATATTCAGCATTATTCAAGAGTTATATGTGATGCGTTGTTACAGCCTAATACACTTACGAAAGAATCAGTAGAAACTTTCATGTCAGAAATAAAGGGCGGCAAGTCTTTGTTATTAGAGGCTTTTACCCCTTTAATTGATTTGGAGGAGGATGCGATAAGGAATAAAAATCTTGAATTATTGACAAGCATTTTTGAACATGGTTCTATAGAGGTTTTTAATCAGGGAAAAACAGAATCGATAATATCAACAGTCCAGAGTAAACTCAACGAAAAGTTGAAAGGAAAAGGTCTTTGGGGTAAAGAATCGCTAATTTCTCGTTACTATGGCGGTGTGTATTTCTCTTATCGTCAAGCTGTTCAGATAGATGTTATTATGGATGCAATTAGGCATCATCCTGATGGTATAAACAAGAATGTGCTTTTGGCAGCACTTCTCAGTACTGCTAGCGATATTGCATGTACAGTAGGAAAACATTTTGCACAACCAATAAAAGCCCGAGACTCGAAAGGAAACATCAAAAAACTGGTTTATAATAAAGCTATAAAAGATAAAATCATAGACGTTGTTGTACTTTTTGAAGATTGGTTAAATAAATATATTTCCCTGCCCAAAGGACATCACCATAACATTGTCCTTCAAGGCGATTTTATGGAGTGTTTAAGGATGTTACCAAATAATGTTAAAACCGTCTATGCCGACCCTCCATATACTCGTGATCATTATAGTCGTTTTTACCATGTGCTTGAGACTATGGCACTTGACGATGTACCAGAAATCTCAACCGTTAAAGTGCACGGAAGTACGCACGTTAGCAATGGTATCTATCGCAAAGACCGTCACCAGTCGCCTTTTTGTATTAAGAGTAAGGCACCAAAGGCTTTTGAAGAAATGTTTAAGGTAATATCAGCATCTAACAGAAATTTGCTGCTGTCATACTCCCCATACGATGCGACCAAAGGATCTCATCCAAGAGTAGTAACTATTAGCCAACTGATGTCATGGGCAAGTGATTATTTCGACAATGTAGAAGTGGTTTCTGCTGGACATTTTACCCATAACAAGCTCAATTCGATAGAGCATTTCTTGGAATCATCAGACGAGGCAGAAATACTGATAGCTTGTTCAAATAGATAATATGCAGATACAAGATAATATAAAATTTACATTCAATGCCACCTATTCAACAGGCAAAGAAGAAAGTCAAAACATCCTGATTCATGGAAATAATAAGGATGTCCTGCCTGAACTGTGGCCTGAATTTGCAAACAGAATCAGGTGCATATACATAGACCCTCCATATAACAATGGAGAAACTTATCATTATTACGATGACAATAACACTCAAGGAGATTGGCTGAGAGACATGCGACGGGTGCTAAATCTCTTAAAACCGCTTTTGTCAAAAGATGGTAGTATCTGGATATCCATTGACGACAGTGAAATGGCATATTTGAGGGTAGAAGTCGATAGAATCTTCGGCAGAGAAAACTTTGCTGGTACTATTATATGGGAACAACGGAAATCACGCGAGAATCGTGCAGTGTTTTCTTGTAATCATGAGTATATATTGGTCTATGCAAAAGATCTAAAAGAGTTTAAGAAAAAGAGAAATCTTCTTCCCGTTGATAAGGATTTTATCAATAGCAAATACAAGAATCCAGACAATGACCCACGAGGTCCCTGGCAATCTGTGACAGCAAACGTACAATCGGGTCATGCTGTTCCAAGTCAGTTTTATACAATTGTTTCTCCCACAGGTGTAAGACACGACCCTCCTAAAGGTCGTTGTTGGATATACAATGAGGAACGTATGAAGCGTGAAATTGCCGAAGGAAACATTTGGTTTGGAAAAAACGGAAGCAATACTCCCCGGGTTAAGAAATTCTTATGTGATGCAAAGATTGGTCTTACACCAGAAACAATTTGGCAGGCTGACGAAGTGGGAACATCTGATAGTGCAAAAAAACAGTTGATGATCTTGTTTCCTGATAAGGAAAACATTTTTGAGACACCAAAGCCAGAAGAATTACTGAAGCGTATCATAGAGATTGCAAGCAACGAAGGTGATTATGTTCTTGATTGCTTTGCCGGTTCAGGTACAACAATAGCTGCTGCTCACAAACTGAACCGTCATTATGTCGGCATTGAAATTGGCAACCAAATGTCTGAGTTAGTTGTCAATCGTATGAATAAGGTGATTGGAGGGGAAAGTAGTGGCATATCTGAAGTCGTCGGATGGCATGGGGGGGGCAACTTCGATTTTTACAATTATGATAAGAAAACTGTGCAGATTAAGGCTGGATCGAATGCTCTGGGAACAGCACGCATAGAACCGGCTGCGCCATCCAAGAGAGTAGTGACACTTTATCAACAACTTGATTTTTTCGATGTTTTACAGCGTTATCCAGATAATATTGTTGAGAATAATGTTGTGCGTGAAGACTTTGTTGAGTATAATTCAGATTGTGAACACTATGGATATAATGTTAAACCTGAAAAGAACGTTCTAATATGTAATGTTAAGCCTGATAATGAGAAATTATTTCTCAAACAATCAGCCAAGATATACTATACAGGTAAGAGGTTTCCTTCAACCGTAGCATTGAATAAGCTCTACTACTTCATGCCTTATATTAAGCATAAGGGCATACGCGACTTATACCTTATTAAAATAGCTCGTGTGGGAACTCGCAAGGAAGGGCAACCTGATAACAACCCTAGTGATTTCAGGTTAGTATTTGAGATAGAATTTGTAAAGCAATTATACAAGGAATATCAACTCATTGAATTAAAAATTTGGAGAACCTTTACAGATATAACAATAAATGAATTACAATCCAATCTTATATAAGCTATGGGTAAGACAGTAACAACATATTTAATAGATGCTGATCCGAAAGGAACGCAGTATGTGTTTATCAGTAATAAGATTTGTCAGATGTATGTGATTCCTCGCTCAAATCTCTCTATTCTGAATGAACGGCGGGAATTGCAGTCCCCCGCATTTTACATCTTATTAGGTGAAGATGAAGCAACTAAGCCCAAGGCATATATTGGTGAGACGGAAAACTTTCGAGACCGAGTGAGAGATCATGATAGTAAGAAAGCGTTTTGGCAAAAAGCCTTGCTTTTTATTTCTAAAGATGCAGCAATGACCAAAGCTGATGTACAATATTTGGAGCATAAGGCAATAACAGAAGCAAAGGTGTCAAATTCTTTTGTCTTAAATGAGAATAAGCAAACACCTAAAGCTCCAAATCTTCCCGAATATAGAAAGGATGATATGGATGAGTTTTTTGAGGATGTAAAGTTTCTAACTTCATTCATCGGTTGCAGTATATTTGATGTCGTCAAATTTCAAGAGGAGCATATTTTCTTTACAAGGGGTCGTGGTTGCGATGCGAGAGGATTTTATCATAGCAAAGGATTTACAGTATTAAAAGGCAGCACGATTACAAGTTCTTCAGTTCCGTCTTTCAAGTGGGAAGGCAAGCGTGAGAAGCTGTTGAGCGAATATACACACTCTTCTAATGGGAGATTAGAATTGAACTCGGATACAACATTCAATAGTCCGAGCACTGCTGCTGATTTCTGTATTGGGAGCAGCAATAATGGCTGGCTTGTTTGGAAGGATAAAGATGGAAATACTTTGGATTCAGTATATAGAAAACAATTGGAGTAAAATAAAAGTATCGAAATGGATCTGAATGTAATATTAGGGTTTATAAGTATAGTAGTAACTTTAATGTGCGCTTACTTAGGTGCTTTGCTTCATCGCAAAACTGAAAGGATAAAAATTATGGAAGGGCAACTATCTGAAAAAAGATACTCTGCCTATGCGAAACTTTATGATTTCTTCTATGAAATGTTTAAAAATACGAAAGATGACAGGAATGTTAACAACAAAGATATGCGTAATAAGCTTCTTGATGCAAAGAAAGAATTAATCATGTATGGGACAGATGAAGTTGTTTTCGCATTGAACAATTATTTAAGTTCCCTTACCGATGCAAGTACCTATAAACAATTGGATAGTTTTTTGGATGTTATGCTGCTGATTAGGAAAGATATGTGTGGAAAAACAAAGATAAATAGAGATGCTATCTTGTTAAATATAATGCAAGACAAGAAAGAACTACAAAAATTTAAAGATATGGAACTAACTAATTCTGAACAATAAATAATTTATGAAAGTACTATAAATATAATAGGGCTTTATTACATTTTTATTTTCCGTTTCACACAATATGCTAAGATTATTTCTTAGGGTTTTTAATAATCGAAAAAAATATGATAATACAAGAAATAATATCTCGCAAGGAAGATCAGACCTTTGACTGCAAAAGCATTCAAATTGAT
The DNA here is from genome assembly GCF_963541955.1 of Hoylesella pleuritidis. Classification (NCBI taxonomy): domain Bacteria; kingdom Pseudomonadati; phylum Bacteroidota; class Bacteroidia; order Bacteroidales; family Prevotellaceae; genus Hoylesella; species Hoylesella pleuritidis. The sequence goes on from NZ_CAUTUT010000020.1 coordinate 48,201, forward strand.
TCGAAGGCATTAGCTATTACCATCGTGGCATTTGCCAATGCCGATGGTGGAACGATAGCCATTGGCGTGTCTGACAAGAATCGGAAGATAGAGGGTGTAGATCAACATACTGAGAAGCTGAATGAATTGTTGCGTGTGCCTTTAGACTTCTGTAATCCTTCTGTGCCTATTACCAGCGAGTTGTTACCATGTACGGATAAAGACAGAATTGAAAATCATATTTTATTGATGCACATTCCTGCAAGTTCTGAACTACATGCTAATCAGGCAGACGAGGCCTATATGCGTGTTGGGGATAAAAGCAGAAAGCTGTCTTTTGAAGAGCGCATACAGTTGATGTACGATAAGGGAGAACGCTACTATGAAGATACGGCTGTGTATGGTGCTACGGTAGATGATATTGATATGGCTGCTGTCGAAAGATATACAGAATTGATTGGTTATACCAAATCGGCAAAGCAATATCTACATGAGAATAATGGCTTCATAACTACCAATGCAAAGGGAGAGGAGCAAGTTAGTGTGGCTTGTATTCTGTTGTTTGGTAAATATCCTCAAAAGTTCTTTCCTCGTGGACGCACTCGTTTCATCCGCTATAAAGGTACAGAGGAGCGAGTGGGTGCAGAGATGAATGTAATTAAGGACGTAACTTTTGAAGGAACTATACTTGATCAGGTGAAAGCCACGATAGCTTATCTTGAAACCCAAGTGGAGGAACACACTTTCCTAGGACAGC
>NZ_CAUTUT010000021.1:0-45556 GCF_963541955.1 Hoylesella pleuritidis
AGTTTGCCATGTATGGTAAGAACTCCGAAGCGTGGGTGAAGATGAAGTACAGTTTTTAGTCCGAGAATCGCACATATTACGCGGCAATCATAAATATTATAGGACGATAATTCTGTTTATTCTATAATTATAATTATCTTTGTACCGTGATAATAATATTACCTCTATGGAGACAATATATTATCACCGTGTAGATAATAGATTATCACCACGGAGAGAATATATTATTTCCACGGAGATAATATCATAGTCTAAGTATATCGACGAAAGCAAATCCTATACAACCCATCTTGTCGTTATATAAGGAAAGCAATGACAAATCAACTAAAATAGAAAGAAGACAATGGCAGTACCCTACAAACTCTTAAAGACAGGCGGGAAGCTCCCGCACAACAAAGACCTACGGGCAGTAATCGACGAGTATGAAACCGTAGGCCTCAGGCAAATGGGCGTGCACATCGAGAGAGCAACGGCAATGACCATAGCCGACCTCGTGGGTATGGTCGAAGCATTGAAATACGAGATGGTTATGCAGCTCAAGTGCGGCAACTGCGTCCATCTGCCCGGGCTGGGCTACTTTTCTCTATCCGTCAAGGGCGAAGTCTACCAGGACCCACGCAGCCACAAGTTCCGCCTGCTCAACCCACAGGTACGGACGGTGAGATTCCGCCCCGAGAAGCAATTGCTCACCGAACTGAGCGACACGCAGTTTGAGAACAGAACCAATCTCTGCGAACCGCACACCACGCCCACAGACAAGGAGATAGACGCTGCCCTCGACCAGCTCTTTGCCTCCTCTTCGTTCATTGTCGTAGACGACCTGCCGTCTGCCCTCCATATTTGCCGTTCCGTTGCCTATCGCATCGCCCGCCGGCTCGAGGCCGAGGGAAAACTCCGCAACGTGGGCTCGCCCCGCCGCAAAATATTTGTGAGGGGGGAGGGATGAGTACAAAATTAATCACGGATTAGCGATTACCCTTCCGTATCGGGCTTCATTCTGCCAAATTCCATCAAGGCAACGAGTCTGATAACGGTAATCGACGCGAGCGAAAGTTGAACTCATATACTTGTCAACTCTACTCTCCCATTCATCATTTATCAAACAACCTATTGCGGCCTAACATACAAGCACCAATTACGCCCGCCTTATCTTTCAATTTAGACAGACAAATGCAGGTGTCGCGTATCAATAAATTGAGCGAATATTTGCGAATGGCCGTCTTGATAGGTTGCAACAGGTAATCACCGGTAAGTGCCATCGAGCCGCCAATGACTACCAACTCGGGATTGAAGATGTTAATCAGGGCAGATAAAGCCTCACCCAACTTATGACCGATTTCCTCTACCACATCGATACATAACACATCTTCGCTGTTAGTAGCATCTATCACATCGTCAATGGTGAAAGATTTGTCTTGCAAAAGCGATGACTCGCCGTTTTTCAGGCGTTCCGTCACGATACGATAGAAAGCAGATGCCGAAGCCTCCGTCTCCAAACAGCCTTTCTTTCCGCAGTGACACAACACTTCGTTCTCAAACAGATGCACGTGACCGAATTCGCCGGCATAACCTGACTTACCGTTGTACAATCGCCCGTTGATAACGATTCCCATTCCGAGCCCCCAACTTACATTCAGAAAAAGTACGTTTTTCTCGCCCTTCACACAACCTTTCATAAACTCGCCATAGGCCATTGCACGTGAATCATTATCGATATTCACGGGATAACCGACTTTGTCTGAGAGCACTTTTGTTAACGGAGTCTCCGAGAAATTAAATACACTGTAACTGTAACCGGTCTGCGGATTCACGCGACCGGGGATATTGAAATGCACGTTGAGTATCTTTTGCTTATCGATACTCGACTGTTCGATAAACTCATTAACCACCCGACACAGCCCATCAAGCGCTTCCGGCGTATTTTCAAAGCAACAAGGAACATTCATTTGAAGATCAACCAGATCGCCTTTGAAGTCCATCAGACCGAGATTTACCACCGAATGACTGATATCTACGCCCACAAAGTAACCCGAATCAGGATTAACACCATAGAGATTGGGGTGTCTTCCCTCACTGGTTTCTAATTTCCCATACTCTCGGACATATCCCTCAGCACACATCTCATTGACAAGCTTTGTGGTAGTAGGCACACTCAGATTCAGCTCTTGCGAGAGATCATAAATCGTAGAGTTCCCATTTGCAATATAGAATTTGATGATATTATTCTTCGTCAAATCCGTTTTGTTTTCTTTGTTAGTATTAAAGAGGTTCATATTAATATGTAACAGTTCGATGCGAAGATAGTATTTTTTTATCAATTTACAATGGTTTTTATTACATTTAAGCAGGAATAAGAGCTATTTTTTGAATAACAATAGACTTTTTAGTGTTTTTATACGCTGTCAGATAGATTTAATAGCATTTAAAACAATTCTGCACCAATTTATATATCGATACAGAATGAGGGTGAATCAGACGCTTTTGTTCTGTCATTTAAAGGAATATCCGAAACTAAGATAGGGATAAAAGAGGCTTTTGTCGATTGCACTATCCCCCCGAAGTTGAACGACGGACTCACTCCTATACGAAAAAAGAAACCTCGGTAAACCTGAAAACGATAACCGATGTTGCCATAAAAGTAATAGCCATACTGTTAATACTCCGTCACCTGACTCACAGCAGCAAGCTGAATAGATGTTACAAAGATAATAACTATTATCAGAAAATACTTTAAATCGATTCTATTATTTTCATCGGTTATTCCGTTTTATTTTTCAAATTTAAGTTGTATCTTTGCAAAAACATAACAAAAAGAAAATGAAAGCACTACATTCAGACAACGCCCCCAAGGCTGTGGGGCCTTACAGTCAGGCTATCGAAGCCAACGGATTCGTATTTGCATCAGGCCAACTACCCATTGATCCCGCCACCAATGCATTCGTCGAGGGTGGTGTCAAAGAGCAAACCCGCCAATCATTGACTAACGCACAGAGCGTATTGAAGGCTGCAGGATTAGATCTCTCGCACGTAATTAAAACCACAGTATTCCTCTCTGATATGGCCGATTTTGCCGCAATGAATGAGGTTTACGCTGAGTTTTTCAACGAACCTTACCCAGCTCGATCGGCTATTGCCGTCAAAACACTACCCAAAAACGCATTAGTAGAGGTAGAATGTATCGCTGCACGGTAAGCAGATAACACATTTACAACTAAGAGAACTTCATAAAGGCAGAGATCGACCTCACTTTATGAAGTTTTTGATTTGCTTTTCCCGATACAATAAAAGTTAAATTCGAGGTATTTCAGCAAGTCTTTGATATGATTCGTCATCTTCATATTAATTCAATAGTACTAAATGAAATGGAGATTGAGGAGTTAGTGGCGAGATGCAAAGATGGAGATGATGCAGCAATAGTCACATTATACAGACTGAATATACCGAGATTAAAGAAGATTTGCCGTCGTATTGTCCACAATGAACAGGCCGCGGAAGACATTGTTCACGATGCATTCATCATTATCATTACGTCACTCGACTCACTCAAAGACAGCAGTCGCATCACAGCGTGGATGAATCGCATCACGATCAATCTTTCTTACGAATATATGAAGTCGCAAAACAGGCAGACTTTATCCTTGAATGACATAAATGATGACACCTTTCCAGATACTGAAAACACCCTGATCGACTTACTTTCTTTTGAAACACTCATCCGAATGATAAACAATCTACCGGAGAGTTATCGCAATATCTTTAAGCTATCAGTACTCGAAGGGCTGTCGCACAAGGAGATTTCGGCACTGTTACACATCAAACCGCACACTTCTTCATCAATTTTGTTCGTTGCAAAAAGTAAGTTAAAGAAGATGATAGCAGAATACCAACGTTTGATTTTACTTCTATTCACCGTCGTAATTCCCGTTTGGTATCTGCTCACATACGAACTTTCACAGTCAGAAGAAATGGGTAAGGAGTCTGTAATCAAGAGAAAAAGCGAAGCCATTCCTATCAAACACGAAAGTAAAGAATCCGGTATTTCACAATCTCTTACCCGACAATCGAATAGCTTGAGCAAACTATCGTCTTCGTTTCGGCCTACATTTGCAAATCATCCGACCACGACAGACAGTATCAATTATACAACAACGATCGACACTACACGACTAATCGAAGACTCAATCCTCAACATCAGTCACCCATCCATCACTCCAAAGGAGGATTATACACAACAATTCCATACCCCCTATACGACGAGTTGCACAAGAAAGAGCGATGAATGGTATCTGTCTGTACGCTATGAGTCGGGTAGGAAAACGGCCGCCAACAGTCTGCCCGCCCTCCCTCAAACTTACGCAATTTCACCCCAAGATGCTACATCAGATGCCACCTTACCTGTGGAATCTTTTAAAAGATGGGAGCACTACGCAGACTATATCGCACAGTTATCAACAACTTCCAATGATGCCAAAGTTCCTTTCCTGTTGGCGATTGCTCGTCATAATCACGGCGAAATACGGCAATACAAACACTTCGATATACCTCTGACGTTCGAGATAATGGTCGACAAAGCTCTCGGCCAACACTGGAATGCAGGAGCAGGAATCGGTTATACGAAGACAAAAACAGATGTTCTAACCGGCGAAAACGGATATTTTACCAAAGAACAACAACAAATTCGATACATCGGAATCCCCGTTAAAGGAATCTATCACATTGATTTTGGCCGACATTGGAGTGTTTATCTTTCGGGCGGAGTAAAGCTTTACATCCCGATTTATGCCCATAATGAAATTCGATATGTTGTGGATTGGAATCTGGCTTATAAAGAATTGATGCACATTTCGGCCCCATTACAATGGTCGGTAAGCACCGGCTTAGGCTTACAATATAACTTCACACCTACTATCGGCATATTCATCGAACCCAATCTAAACTATAATTTCCGTAACGGCAGCGGTATTTATACACCGTTCAACGTGCAACGTACGAACCTAACAATACCTTTCGGAATCAGAATCAAGTATTAGCTTTACAACATTTAACGACTACACAGAAAGTCTTTTGTCATTTACTGAATCTTATGTAAAAAGATTTCATTAAGACAAACAGACAATTATGCAGAGAAGACACACGGATCGAGCAACCTATTTTACGGAGTCTGCGGTCACGGCTCGCAGTCATTACCTCCCTTATATCAAGCAATTCAAATCAATAACAGGCAGAGAACGCATCCTTGAAATAGGTTGCGGAGAAGGTGGGAACTTGTTTCCTTTCGCCCAACTCGGGTGCGATGTGACGGGCATTGACTTGTCTTCGTCCCGCATTAAACAGGCCAAAGAGTTGTTCTTGACACACGATAGTCACGGCACTTTCACGATCGGAGACTTCTTCCAATTACCACCACCCGATCAAGAAACAGAGAAATACGATGTCATTCTGCTTCACGACGTTATCGAACACATTGCAGACAAAGTCTGTTTCTTGTCTTACGCAAGACGTTTCTTAAAATCTCACGGAGTGATATTCATCGCTTTTCCCGCTTGGCAAATGCCTTTCGGCGGACATCAACAGACTTGTCGAAACAGGCTTTGTGCACATTTACCCTTTATTCACTTACTTCCCAACGTACTATATACACGTATTCTTCGCCTCGCTCACGAAAAGGAAGAAACAATCAACGAACTCCTTGACATCAAGTCGTGCCGAACACCCATCGAACTGTTTGAAAACAGGCTGCGCATCTGTCGCTATCGCATCGTCAACAGACAATTATGGCTCATCAATCCGCACTACCAACAAAAGTTCGGGCTATCTCCTCGCAAACTGCCTCCATTCATTTCGCACATCAGATATCTGCGAAACTTCATCTCCACATCTTGCTTTTATCTTTTGATAAAAGACGAACGGCAGGCCGAATGACAGCCTGCTGCATTCTATATCACATTTCCTACGCGAATCAAATACTCCGCTATCTGCACCGCATTCAATGCCGCACCCTTACGAATTTGGTCTCCACTGAGCCAGAAAGTAAGTCCGTGATCATCGGATAAATCCTTACGCACACGACCAACAAATACATTATCCTTGCCAGCTGTTTCCAAAGGCATCGGATAAATGAGATGATCGGGATCGTCTTTCAGAGTACAACCCGGAGCAGAAGCAATGGCCCGCCGTGCCTCTTCCACGCTGATGGGGTGCTCAGTCTCTATCCAAACACTCTCGGAATGCGACCGGAGCGAACTTACCCGCACACACATCGCAGAACATTTCACATCGCTGTGCAGAATCTTCTGCGTCTCGTTGAACATTTTCATCTCCTCTTTTGTATAACCGGTATCGGTGAAGGCGTCGATCTGCGGAATCACATTATAAGCTAACTGATGCGGAAACTTATTCACAGTAATAGGCTTTCCTTCACCAATCTCTTTATATTGCTGCTCCAACTCGGCCATTGCAGCCGCACCAGCACCGCTTGCACTCTGATAGCTTGCCACGTGAATGCGCTTGATATGAGACAGATTCTCCAAAGGTTTCAGCACCACCACCATCATAATCGTAGTACAATTGGGGTTTGCAATAATACCGCGGGGCCGATCGAGTGCATCTTCTGCATTGCATTCGGGCACCACAAGGGGCACGTCTTTGTCCATTCTGAAAGCACTAGAGTTATCGATCATCACGGTGCCATACTTGGTAATGGTGTCCGCAAACTCCTTAGACGTACCACCGCCTGCCGAAACAAAAGCAATATCTACATCCTTGAAGTCGTCGTTATGTTGCAAAAGTTTCACTTCATAGTCTTTTCCTTGAAATGTATATGTACGTCCGGCGCTGCGCTCCGAACCGAAAAGTACGAGGTTATCTATCGGAAAATTCCGCTCGGCAAGTATGCGAAGGAACTCCTGCCCCACTGCACCGCTTGCACCAACAATCGCTATTTTCATCTGCTTATCAATTTAATGAATGAAACATAAATGCCTTGCAAAAATACAACTTTCCGTGAGAATTACGCTCGGAATTGATATTTTTTTCGCACCTTTGTGGTCTCAAACAGATTCACTGACTGCTTTTATGCCCGACATCTCACATTACCTCCCCATCACGAGTCCGACAATGATTTTCCTCGTAGTACTGTTGATCATTCTGTCTGCACCTATTGTAATGGGCAAATTACGTATTCCGCACATCATCGGGATGGTTCTCGCCGGGGTCATCATAGGTCAATACGGTCTCAATATACTCATCCGCGACAATTCGTTTGAACTTTTCGGCAGAGTGGGACTATATTATATAATGTTCCTTGCAGCCTTGGAGATGGACAACGAAGGGCTGAAAAAAAACAAATACAGACTGCTGACATTCGGACTTCTCACTTTCGTCATCCCCTTTGGCCTGACTTACTTCACCTGTACAATGCTTTTAGGCTACGGATCGATGCGATCTTTATTGTTGAGTTGCATTATGGCTTCCAACACTTTGATTGCTTACCCCATCGTAGGACGCTTCGGATTACAACGAAAACCAAGCGTTTCGCTCAGCGTCGGAGCCTCTATACTGTCACTGTTTTTAGCTCTTGTGGCACTCGCTACACTCACGGCAGTCACCGAAAAGCACGGAGGCATCACCTTTTGGATATGGTTCGGCCTAAAATTTGCATTGTTCTGTACTGCATTAATACTGCTGATTCCGCGGTTTACACGCTGGTTTCTGCGTCGATATAGCGATGCCGTGATGCAGTTTATATTCATTATGGCAATGCTGTTTATGAGTGCTGCCCTGGCCGAACTCATCGAATTAGAAGGTATTCTCGGTGCATTCCTTTCGGGCTTAATTCTCAATCGCTATATCCCTCACATCTCACCGCTGATGAATCGCATCGAATTCATCGGCAACGCACTGTTCATTCCTTATTTCCTCATCGGTGTCGGAATGCTCATTAATGTGCGATTGCTGTTTGAAGGGGGTGAAATCCTCTGGGTGTTGGTATGTCTGGCAGTCGCAGGAACATTTGGAAAAGCCCTTGCTGCCTATCTTTCGAGTTTCAGTTTTCGGCTTCCGCTGTCGTCGGGCAATATGATGTTCGGCCTCACTTCGGCCCACGCGGCAGGCTCAATTGCAATGATTATGGTAGGAATGCGCCTACAAACGGCTGACGGACAACCCATAGTCGACAACAGTGTGTTGAATGCCGTCATCCTGATGATTCTTTTCACGTGTATCGTTTCGAGCATCGTCACCGAAAGAGCAGCCCAACAAATCACCCTCAGAGACAAAGAGTTGCCGACGGATAACGATGAGCAAACCGATGACGAGACTCTTCTCATCCCTGTGAAGTATCCAGAATATGCCACAAGTTTGGTTTCTTTGGCCATAATGATGCGCAATCCGAAACTCGGACGCGGACTGATCGGACTCAATGTAGTCTACGACGACGCACAGATGCGCAGCAACCAGGAAAAAGGTCGACGCCTGCTTGAGCAACTCACACGTTATGCCAGTGCCGCAGATGTAATGATGCAGACACAAGTTCGCATAGCGGCTAATATCGCAAACGGCATCAAACATGCTTTCAAAGAGTATCAGGCATCCGAAATTATCATCGGGATGCATATGCATAAGGATATTTCTTCGGGATTTTGGGGACAATTCCACCAAAGTCTTTTCAATGGATTGAGCCGACAGATAATGATGGTTCGCTTGCGCCAACCACTCAACACGATTCGTCGCATACAGGTAGCTGTGCCGTCTCGAGCGCAGTTCGAGCCGGGCTTTTACCGCTGGTTAGAACGCCTCTCACGCGTGGCATGCAATTTAGAGTGCCGCATTCAGTTTCACGGACGTACCGACACATTGGCACTCATCAATGAATATGTCCGCAATCGGAACCCGAGTCTGCGCGTAGATTACACCACAATGGATCACTGGAACGAACTTCCACGCCTTGCAGGAACCATTGCCGAAGATCATCTCTTTGTCGTTGTCACGGCTCGTAAGGGCACCGTGTCTTACAAAACGGCGTTAGAACGTTTACCGGAAGAGCTTACTCGCCATTTTTCCGGCACCAATCTCATCATCATTTTCCCCGATCAATTCGGCGAAGAGATGGATGAGATGACCTTTGCAGAGCCTCAGCATCAGGAGGAACGAAGTGCTTACGAGGCCGTTGGCGAATGGATCAGGCGACAGGTACATTGAATCTGATAATCAATCAATTATGAACCGTCTTGCGAAAAGCCGTTAAACGACGTGTGTTTAACCGTTAATCGCAAGACGTTTAACGGCTAATTGCAGCACGTTTAACAGTTAGTTGTAGCGCATCTAACCGTTAATTACAAGACAAGTAGCTGTTAATTGAAAAATGATTTGTATATAATTGAAAATCAATTATATACAAATCATTTTTTATTTTATTTCTTTGGAGATAATATCCGCTTATAGAACAATATGCCGATCGCCCCCTATACCGATGCACAGAGCATTTTCTGCCCCAGGACAGATAACTTATATACGATAAATTTACAAGTTAATGAATACTTCTCCCCTCTCCTTTTGGAGAGGGACCGGTGGTGAGACAATCTTTCTTCTCATTCCTCCCGTTCAGGATCTTTGCTGCAAACGGAACCGTTAGCTTGGTGAACGGCAAGGATAAGAACTTCAGCTATCTGTACGTGTTCAGGCGCATTGGCTGCATATAAAGCCGTATCGGCAATATCATCGCCCGTCAACGGTCGGATACCTCGATACACACCATCGGCCCGCTCTTTGTCTCCGTGAAAACGGGTAACACTGAAATTGGTTTCCACAAGGCCGGGTTTTAAGTTGGTTACACGCACACGAGTGTCCACAAGGTCGATACGCAAACCGTCGGTAATGGTTTTCACGGCAGCCTTTGTAGCACAATAGACATTGCCGCCGGCATAAGCTGCATCGCCGGCAACGCTCCCAATGTTGATAACGTGCCCCCGATTGCGTTTCACCATATGCGGAACAATCAGGCGAGTCATCGTGAGCAGTCCTTTAATATTGGTGTCAATCATCGTTTCCCAATCATCGAAATCGCCCTCATATTCCTTTTCCAAACCCAAGGCAAGCCCTGCATTGTTGATGAGTACGTCTACATCGCGCCACCGATCGCTCAAAGCAGAAACGGCATTCGTAGCCGCCCGTCGGTCACGCACATCGAAAGCGAGTGTCAACACATCGGTCCCCAATGCCGTTAACGATGCTTTCAAGGCGTCCAACTTAGACTGATTACGCCCTGTCAAAATCAAATCGTAACCGCCTTGAGCAAACTTTCGGGCACAAGCTTCACCTATTCCGCTTGTCGCTCCAGTAATTAATGCAATCTTTTTCATAGCAAACCAGTTTTCAAACGACAGTCTCCCCAACTCCCTCCAAAGGAAAGAAGACGCATAGAGAGACACTATCGATAAGATTATTTATTGAAATATGCAATCTGAATATTCATTCAAGAAAAACAAAAGAAGGGCTGTTTACTCTCCTTTTCCACAAGAGAGCGGCCGAGAGTGAGACTCGCCGTGCAGTTCAATAAGGCATCTTATGATTCTCTCAGCACTCCTTCCGTCCCACCGTTCAGGAAGACCGCACTTCTTCCAACGCCCTTGCACGATGTCCGTCACAGCCTCAGCGAGACGCATAGAGTCTTCACCCACGAGCACGTTAGAGCCCACTTTCACCGTCTCTATATGCTCAGTGTAGCTGTTAAGCGTAATACAAGGCACGCCGTTGAACGTTGCTTCCTCGGCCACATTACCCGAATCGGTAATAATTCCGCGTGCATTGGCCGTGAGATAACCGAACTCCAAATAGCTCAATGGAGCTATCACATGGAACATATCGGCTCTCTCGGGTAAGCATTCACGCAACGTTTCGGCAGCCTTCTCACGCAACGGAGCGATGATAGGCAGACGTTCGGCAGCCGACAGCATACCGGCGAGCATCCGACGGAGATTCTCTCTGTCAGCCATCAGTGCCTTGCGGTTAAGCGTAAACACGAGATAATCTTTTATGCCGAGCTTGTCGAGCACGGCGGGACGTTGCAATCGATTGCGATTAAACCGCAACGTGTCCATCAGAATGTTACCCACCATATAGATTTTAGACAGTTCTGCTCCCTCACGCGACGCTATACTGCTGCTCCCCTCGCCCGCAGTGAAAAGCAGATCGCTCAATCCGTCGATGACAAGTCGGTTGATTTCCTTGGGCATTCGGATGTTGAACGACCGCGTACCGGCCACAAGATGCGCTAACGTCAGCCCTTGCTTCTTGGTTACGATGGCTGCTGCGAGTGTCGAAGCAAGATCGTCTACGACGAGTACCACATCTGTTTTGTGTGCCTGCAAATAGCGTTCAAAGGCAGACATCACCTGTCCTGTGAGTTCGTTCAGATTCTCACAGTCCACACCGAGGTACACATCCGGGCGTCCAATCTGCAAATCTTCAAAGATGGATGACTCCAAAGTAGGATCGTCTTTACGCCCTGTATATACTAATGTGAAGTCTATATCCTGCCCCTCCGACCTGGCTTTGTCAATTGCTTTCACAATAGGGGCCACCTTGATAAAGTTCGGACGTGCCCCCGCAACAATACATATCTCCATAATCACAAGCTTAATATCTCTGCAAAAATAAAGAATTTAATCGAGAATCGAGGGCTTGTCGCAGAGTTTTTCACAATAAAAAGCGTATGATTTCAACATCGTCATACGCTTTTCTGTACCAAAGAATTATGATATATACCGTTAATGTCTCGCAATTAACCATTAACTGTACGGCGACTAACGGTTAAACGCAAGGCAATTAACCATTAAATACATCGCAATCAACGGTTAATTGCAAGGCCAAAAGACGTTTATCGTTTTCGGGAAGACGATTTATAGAGATCGGATACCGATACAGATCCGTTCGATTTCGCCGTTTTCTGCTTGGCCTTTGTACCGTGCGGCGAATCGGAATAAGCATTTCCACCCTGATAATATTTCATCGCCTCGGGCATATCCCGTTGTATGGCGGCAATGCGTTTGGCATCAGAAGGATGGTCGCTGAACATATCCGACGAATTACCTCCACCGTTTTGAGCGGCCATTCGCTGCCAAAAGCCCACTGCAACACGCGGATCGTATCCCGCCATAGCAGCAAAAATCAGTCCCATTCTATCAGCTTCGGTCTCGTTTTCACGTGAATATTTCAAGTTCTTAAACGAAAAGAACTGGCCCGCGGCAACCTGAGCGACCGACGTAATGCCCGATCCTACACCGAGCGCGTCTAACACCGTACCGCCAATCTGCGTGCCATAAGACTGCCGAATACGCTTAGACATCTGCTCGGCAGAATGCTTCGCCACGGCGTGTGCTATCTCGTGACCAAGCACAACGGCCAAAGACGCCTCATCGCGAGCAACTGGAAGCAGGCCTTCATACACCACAATCTTGCCGCCAGGCATACAAAACGCATTGACACTTTTATCTTGCACGAGGTTGAACTCCCAACTGAAATTCTGCACTTCACTACCCATTCCGTTATTACGGAGGTAAGTTTCCACGGCGTTTGCCAATTTCCGCCCCACCCGTTGCACCATTGCTGTGTGAGCAGTGTTGGTCGATCGCGTAGCGGTCTGCATATATTTCTTGTATTCTTGATTGCTTAAACTCAAGATTTGGGCATCACTTACGAGCAGCGAATGCTTACGCCCGGTGATCGGAACAGTAGAAGTCGTTCCGCAAGACACAACAATCGAAGTCAGCAACGACATCACAATGAATTTCATTTTCATATGACTCTAATTCTGTTTTGTTTACTTTACGGGAGCAAAATTAGTATTATTTCTCGACCGGAAGAAAGTTTCCGGACATTATTTCGTAACTTTGCACATCTTATGAAACGTTTTCAGGTTCGTCAATATATCACACATTATCGATCACTTACATCACTCGGACTGCCCATTATCATCGGACAGACAGGCACGATACTGCTCAGTTGTGCCGACACTTTGATGATCGGACACCACGGAACAGATGAGTTGGCCGCGGCGGCATTCGTCAATAATATGTTCAACTTGGTGCTTTTGTTCGGTCTCGGATTCTCTTACGGCCTCACACCTATCGTCGGAAATCTCTTCGGCAGGGAACAATCGTCCCGCATCGGAGAGACGGTGAAGAATGCCTTAGCGGCAAACTCGCTTCTGGCTTTGCTGCTCGGGGCTGTCGTTACGATGCTTTACGCAAACATAGGAAACCTCGGCCAGCCCACGGAACTGCTTCCTTTGATGCGTCCTTATCTGTTGGTGCTATTCGTTTCGCTTCCTTTCGTGTGCTGGTTCAATGTTTTCAAGCAGTTTTCCGACGGCATTACAGACACTCGTACACCGATGTGGATACTCTTGGGGGGTAACATTCTCAACATCATCGGTAACTATCTGCTCATTTACGGCAAGTTGGGACTACCCGAATTGGGTCTTTTCGGAGCAGGTATCTCAACGATGTTATCGCGTGTAATAATGACGATTGTATTCGCGGCAATATTTTTTCTTAGTAAGCGATACCGCATTTATCGAGTCGGTTTCATACAAGGTAAAGTGAACCGAACTGCATTTCTTGAGCAAAACAAGTTGGGATGGCCCCTCGCTTTACAGATGGGGATGGAATCGGCAGCATTCAGTTTGTCGAGTATTATGGTGGGATGGGTCGGCGCAACGGCATTGGCTGCCCACCAAATAATGATGACTATCTCGCAGTTTTTCTTCTTGGTATATTACGGAATGGGTGCAGCTGTGGCCGTAAGAATCAGTTATTTCAACGGGCAACACGATTATACGGCTGCCCAACGCAGTGCCAACGCGGGCTTTCATTTGGTATTGCTCATCGCAATGGCCGTCTCTTTACCAGTTGGTTTGTCGAGAAATATCATCGGCTATTTGTTTTCCGACAGTGCAGAAGTATGCCATCTCGTGGCAATGACAATCATTGTGCTCATCGTTTACCAGTTCGGCGACGGCTTGCAATGTGTCTTTTCCAATGCGCTGCGCGGCCTTTCAGACGTCAAACCGCTGATGTACATCGCTTTCTTTGCCTACTTTATCGTTTCGCTTCCATTGGGTTACCTCTTCGGAATTACCTTGAATATGGGACTGGTAGGCGTCTGGTTGGCTTTTCCCTTTGGCTTGACGACGGCCGGCATACTGTATTACGCAGCCTTTAAACGCCGTTTAGCCAAAGAGATCAGCACTCATCAAAGCGTTAATTCCACGATGTAATCGATGTCGGTGGGCACTTTTCCGAGGTTGAGTGTTATGCCGTCGCCAGTCTTAGTATAGTTCATTCGCTTACCAGTGGCATAAACCAAGGCGCTCTTTACTTTGCGACCGCCGAGCGGAATGAATAAATTCGCATCCTGACAATCCAAAATATGGATATAAAGTCGGTTCCCTCGCTGTGTACTTACACCCCAATCGTGCGGTGCAACAATGCCGCCACGCGTACCGTAAATGGTATTCCCGTATCGATTCATCCATTCACCGATAGCTTTCAAACGGTCGAGCGCAAGCGCGGGAAGGTTTCCACCGGGCTCAGGACCGATATTCAGCAACAAGTTTGCATTCTTTCCGGCTGCCCGAACGAGCATATGTATCAGCTCTTTCGGCTTTTTATAATTGCTGTCCGTTATCGAATAGCCCCAGTGGTCATTGATTGTCTGACACGATTCGAGCGGCAATCGACTGATACTTTGCCCCGAAAGACCAGCTTTGTTTTCACCGGGTAGGTCGCGTTCGAATATCTGTATATCCTCGCCTGCATTCGGAGTTTGGTGGTGATTGTTGCCAATGAGACACTGAGGTTGTAGCTTATGAATCATCGCATACTGCTCGGGCAACTGCCAGTCGAATGGTTTCGCATCACTGTCGTGATCCCACCAGCCGTCAAACCATATCGCACCGACGGGTCCGTAATGTGTAAGCAGCTCTGTAAGTTGCATATTCATAAAACGATAATAGGCCGACCAGTCGGCCTTTCCTGCCGACCTACCTGTGCCGCGACCTGTTCTGCCCATCGGATAATCGGTTCGTCCCCAGTCGAGATGCGAATAATAAAGGTGCAGTTTGATGTCGTGCCGCTTGCAAGCGTCGGCTAATTCCTTGATGATATCGCGCTTGAAAGGCGTCGCATCTACACTGTTATAAGTGCTGGCAGCCGTTTTGAAAAGCGAGAAACCATCGTGATGACGCGTCGTAACGGTGATATACTTCGCACCGGAAGCCTTGATTGCCGACACCCAAGCATCTGCATTAAAGTCTGACGGATAAAAAGTCTTAGCCAGTTTAGGGTATTCCCGGTAATTGATATTCCAATTGTTCATTACCCATTCGCCTGCACCAATCATCGAATAAAGTCCCCAATGGAGAAAGATACCAAACTTCTCGTCCTGAAACTGTTCACGAGCTTTGAGGTTTTCGACTGTCGGCCGGTATGCCTCTTGCGCCAAACTGATATAGCTCATCAGTAAAGTCGCCATCAAAAGTAAAGTCTTTTTCATCGTATGAACACATTGTTTAGATTCATACTGCAAAGGTAATGAAAATTCGACAGACACGAATCAAAAGCTAAAAGAAAATCATTTGCCGGACAATCATAAACAGCAAGGGGTCAGCTTCACAGCTAACCCCGGCATTATACAAAAACATTATGAATTACATTTAGCGAACAAGATCTAAAGTTTATCCTACAATCATACTGCGTTTTCGCACGAACGACACTTGCGTTCACAATAACGCTCGCACTGCGCGCAGATATCATAACCGAGCATTGCACCCAAAATGAAATCCTCTTCGGGGCTAAGCTGGTTGAGCGGGCGTGTTACCATAATCCTGATTGCATCCAAACACTCTTTCCGACCGAAGAAAAGATTCATCCGATCTGTGCCCACCGGTTGGATGATATAGTCGATATGCTGATGCGAGAGACGCTCAACGGCCAGCTTTTCATACCGCCGGTTGAAAGTATAGAGCACCATTCGGCGCACGCCTTTCTGATATTCGTATATGTGATTCATCAGCACTTTCAAATCGGCTGACATCAAATCTGTCTGCATCATACGGCTATACGATTAGGTAATCGGCTCTTTACAGAGCAGGCTTAATAGCTTCGAGCCAAGCGTCGATACGTCCTTCGGTTTTGTCGTCTTCATTGACATCATCGAGAGCGAGGCCTACAAACTTATCATCTACAACGGCTTCGCTGTCATCGTAAGTATAACCGTCGGTCGAAACTTCGCCTACCAAAGTTGCGCCTGCATCCTTAACAGCATTGTAGATTTCAGCCATCGCACCGCAGAAAGTATCTGAATAAGATTCGGAATCACCGCAACCGAATACGGCAACGGTCTTGCCTGCAAGGTCAGCAGCTTTCAATACGTTCAAGCCGTCGTACCAATCGTCCTGCAACTCACCTGCTCCCCAAGTGGAAGTACCCAAAAGGAGGTTATCGTTTGCAGCAATAACGTCGGCGTCGAACTTTGTAACGTCAATAGCTTCTACACCTAATTTACTTGCAATTGTCTCTGCAATGCTCTGACAAGTTCCCGTAGAGGAACCGTATACTACAATTGTTTTTTTCATTGTCTGAATGTTTTTAGTCAATTATTTTCTTAACAACGCTGCAAAGATACGGACAAAACAGAAATAACACAATACCTAAAAATAGGGATTTTGATAAAATACCTATTATTAAGTACACATCAGTCAACAAACCGATTGCTTTTCATTACACTTTAAAATACCGTTAAACACCTTGCAACTAACCATTAATCATCGTGCATTTAACCGTTAAACGCCGTGTAATTAATGGTTAAACGTCGCGCAATCAACAGTTAATCCCAAAACGAAAAGCCGTTAATGAGAAACAGAATACCTACAATCAATGACAAATTATCCGTTACACGCTGCCGAGTCTCCATAAAAATACGTATCTTTGTACACAAAATCAAACAACCGATAACAAATGGATCAACAACCCAACAAGTTCATTGCCGTGGCATACAAGCTCTATACCATCGCCGACGGTAAGCAAGAGTTAGTGGAAGAAGCCACAACCGACAAGCCGTTTCAGTTTCTGAGCGGATTCAATATCACCTTAGACGACTTTGAAAAAGCTATCAGCGGGCTGACCAAAGGCGAGAAATTCGATTTCAATCTCACACCGGACAAAGCCTACGGACCGTATTCCGAGGAGCACGTATTAGATTTGGACAAGACGATTTTCACCATCAACGGTCATTTCGATCGTGAAAACATCTTTCAAGGAGCCGTTGTTCCTTTGCAGAATGAGGACGGCCATCGATTCAACGGACGCGTACTCGACATCTCAGAAGACAAGGTGAAAATGGATCTTAATCATCCGTTGGCCGGTAAAGAACTGCGTTTCGAGGGCGAGGTCATCGAAAATCGCGAGGCTACCAACGAAGAAATTCAAAACATTATAAACAATATGCACGGAGAAGAAGGTTGCAGTTGCGGTTGCGGGCATCACCATCACAACCACGGAGAAGGTGAAGGTTGTGGCTGCGGGCACCATCATCACGACCACAATCACGAATGCCGCTGCGGACATAAACACTAATGCGTAACACATTCGGCGCGCTTTTAACGCTCACAACGTTTGGAGAGAGCCACGGAGAAGCCATTGGAGGCATCGTAGACGGCTATCCGGCAGGCATCGAAATTGATTTGGATTTCATTCAAAACGAACTCAATCGACGTCGGCCGGGGCAGAGTTCGCTTACCACGAGCAGGCAGGAAACCGATTCGATAGAGTTTCTCAGCGGCATATTCGAGGGGCGATCAACAGGCAGTCCCATCGGATTCGTCATCCGAAACAGCGATCAGCACAGAGACGATTACGACAATATATGCAACCTCTTTCGGCCTTCGCACGCCGATTTCACTTACTTTCAGAAATTCGGTTTGCGTGATCACCGCGGCGGCGGACGCTCATCGGCGCGTATAACCGTGGCCCGTTGTGTAGGCGGAGCATTGGCCAAGCTGGCCCTGAAACAGCTCGGCATCACCGTCGAAGCCTATGTTTCGCAAGTGGGCGATATCGCCTTGGAACACGATTACAGGCATTACGACCTCTCAAAGACCGAGACCAACAGCGTACGTTGCCCCGATCCCGAGACGGCCGAACGTATGGCGGCCCTCATTCTGCACACAAAAGCAACGGGAAACACTGTCGGAGGCATTGTTACCTGTATCATTCGAGGTTGCCCTGTGGGCTTGGGCGAACCCGAATTCGGTAAACTTCACGCACAACTTGGCGCCGCAATGCTAGGTATCAACGCTGCAAAAGGTTTTGAATACGGCAATGGTTTCGATGCCGTTACACATTTCGGCGATGAAGAAAACGACGTCTTTACCGGCGAAAACGGACATATTCACACCGTGACCAACCACAGTGGAGGCATCCAAGGAGGTATCAGCAACGGAGAAGATATTTATTTTCGCGTGGCATTCAAGCCCGTGGCAACACTTATGATGCAGCAAGACACAGTGAAAACAGACGGCTCTCCCACCCGATTCAAGGCCCAAGGACGGCACGATCCGTGTGTGGTGCCGCGCGCAGTGCCTATCGTTGAGGCGATGGCTGCAATGGTTGTCCTCGACAATTATCTGCGAAACAAGGCCACAAGGCTATGAAAATCCATCGTAAAAAGCTGTTTTTCGGTATTCTGCTTGCAATAATCGTCGCTGTGGCGGTCGGGTTTGCGTGGCACTCGTTCAGGTATTCCGACGAGGAAATCTTGCGTTGTACAACCGTGATTGAGGAGCAATCGTATGATGAAATCGGCATCGATGGAAAGCCAAAACTGTTCGTCGGCGACATTAACTCGCCTTCTTCGCTTGCCGATGCCACAACAATCAAAGACTCATTGCATAAAAACAGACGCTTCACGGTGGGCTTTTGGATCAACCGCTATCCGCTACTGCCCTCTTGCCGGGGCTGCATCGTGACAGCAGGAATTGATACTTCGCCCGACCGAATCACGGATTCCACGGTGACAAGCCTCGTTATCGGTCGACTTAAAACAATGTTCACGGCCCATCGGGACAGTCTGATCAGCATTACGGACGAACTCGATTACTATCTCCGTGTGCACGACGTGCAGGACGAAGGATTTCATTCTATATCACAATATGCTACCCAGCTGCAAACCGAACGACAACACGCGGACAGCGTTCTGTCCGCACTCAAACAGCTGACAGACCTTTCCCAGCTTACGATTCGTCGGCGGCGGATTTACACCTTATTATATTATAGCAACAGGAAAACCCCGCATCGAATAGTCGCAAAACTCGTTCGACGGGACACCAGAAATGGGCTCGTACTGTTACAAACCGCTGACAGGCAGACACCTGACGGTATTTGCACAGTACATCTGCTGCCTTGGAGACGACCAATAACGCCTGTCGTCAAATCAGTCAGCCATCCGGGAATCGCTTTCCAACCTATTTCGGCCCACTCGCTACACCCTCAACACATTGCGGGCGGCTGTCGGCGAGGTCGTGTTTATGGATTCCCGAAGTTGTTAGTGACCGACGGTGCCCCGCTGTTTTCAGCCAACGGAACGTTTGTCGGAATATTTTCCAACGGTCGACTCATCAGCCGACGGCAAGTGTCTCACCTCTTCGAGAAGGAGAAATAAAGCTATGAAGAAGTTCATCACAGGCTTACTCACACTTTTACTGACGTTTCTTCTCCTTGCGTGCAACGACAAAAACAGCAGTCAAAAGCAGCAAAGTCAAAGCACTTTTACAGGCATCGGAACACGAACCAACGGTCGAACACACTATATGGGCGAACTGCTCAAGGGGAGATTCAACGGTTATGGCGAGCTCAGTATCGGCGACAGCCTCATTTATTCGGGGCAATGGCGGGCTGGAAAACGCTGCGGTCGCGGACTGAGTCACGACAGCCTAGGGCGTACCATCAATGGAATCTGGCACGCAGACACACTCATCAGCGGCACACGGCGCGACACTTCGGGTATCTATATCGGACAGATGGACCGGCGAGGAATGGCTCACGGGCACGGCCGATACATCTATGCCAACGGCGACACGTATGAAGGCAGATGGCAAAACGACCGCCGCGATGGGTTCGGATTCCTCCTTTCAGCTCACCACCACATCAAAGCCGGTGAATGGAAACGCGATAAATACTATGGAGAGCGCGTGCTTTACACCTCAGAACGCATCTATGGCATCGATATTTCCAAATATCAACACATTGCCGGTAAGCGCTATTACGCCATCCATTGGAATCGAATCCGCATCGCACATTTAGGAACGATCAGCCGAAAACGTGTCAGCGGAACTGTTGATTACCCCGTTTCGTTCATCTATATCAAGTCGACCGAGGGAAAAACAGTGCGAAATCCATATTATTCGGCCGATTATCGGCAAGCCAAAGCCCATGGTTTACACGTAGGTAGCTATCATTTCCTTTCCACATTGAGCCATCCTACGGTACAGGCCGCGTTCTTTCTGCGACATAGTTACTTCCGAAAGGGCGATTTTCCACCTGTTCTCGATGTAGAACCGACGCCAGACCAGATCCGTAGAATGGGTGGGACAGAGGTACTTTTCAATCATATCCGCACGTGGTTGCGCATCGTTCACCGGCGAATAGGCGCCCGCCCCGTGCTATATGTCAGTCAGATGTTTGTCAACCGATACCTACCGCTGGCCCCGGACATCAAAAAACAATACGACGTTTGGATTGCTCGCTACGGCGAGTACAAGCCCGACGTGCGCTTGGTATATTGGCAACTTTGCCCCGATGGCCGCATCCGAGGCATCCACGGAGAAGTGGATATCAGCGTTTTCAATGGCTTTCGTCCTCAATTCGACGAGTTCGTGCGCAGCAAAACGATACCATAAACAAGATATCTCACAATGAACGGTCGAACACCCATTATTTCCTCTCATTTTAATTAACTGCTAATCAGCATGTAAAAAACGGCTAATTACAAGGCGATTAATCATTAAACAAAACAGACTTTATATATAAATGATTATCAAGCTATTTCCCTTAATAAAGGGATAAATTTCCATTTTCTATCGTTTTGTTGTAAACCCGTTACAGATATATAAGAAACGACAAATGAAAAACAAAAAAATACACTAAAAATTTGGTAATACCAAAGAAATGTTATACCTTTGCAAACGCTTTCAATAGCATAAAACAACTAATACGGTGGATGTAGTTCAGTTGGTTAGAGCGTCAGATTGTGGTTCTGAATGTCGTGGGTTCGAGCCCCACCCTCCACCCAAAGCAAAGTCAATAGTGCCGAACAATAAGCAACGAAAGGTTGTCTGTTGTTTGGCACTATTATTCTTATCTCCTAATCTCTACCCTATTACGAAGAAAATAATCTTATACAGATTGTCCATTGACAAGAAATGTTCCTTTAACTTGAATCTTAAACAAATCTTGATAGCCCAAAAGACATTCCGTCTTTTATTTCCGCAGAGATAATATTTGCTAACTTTCTGATGAGATTTTTATCATTTATATATCAGTCAAACTTCTCATCACATTAGAATTTACGAAAACGGAGACGCAAACGAGATGTGGAAAGAAGCATCCTCTTACCTGACAGACGCTCTATTTTGAATCGGTCGGTCAACGAGTTTATACCGTAAGGATGGAGAACTGCGGCATCCGATACTGCAATATCCCCTTTTTCACGATTCGATTCATAGGGATCGGACACCCAGAGACTGTCTCCTGTATCCTCAAAACGCATCAGATATTCGACATTATGCCCATCGGCATCGGTCAGACTCATCAGTTTGCGTTCGAAAGACCAAAACAATCGCCGCCCCGACAAATCACAAACCTTGCCTGTCTGCAAACTGTCTACTTGCTCCAAGTGCCACATTCCTTCAACTCTTCCGGCTTTCTCGGTCTCTAAATCACAAGCTGTAAGCACCCCGTTCACAATAAGACTGTATACCAATAATTGAATATTTCGTTTCATTTCTTATTTAAAATTAAAGATTCCACATTTAGACACGGTCAGTTGAACTCCGTAATTATGCCCCAGAATCGATCCTGCATCCATTGCACAGCCTCCTTTCACACGCCAGTCGTGACGTAGTTTCCAATCTAATTCCAATAAAATGCTGATATTGTGATGCGGTTTCGTATAGGGATCGACATACGTTCCATAACCCGTTTGATAAGTTGCGAGTACACGATAAGCCAATTTATCGGTTGGCCAACCGTCAAACCCCAGATGATACGCCACAAATCGGTTATTAGCAACATCGATTTTACCATTTCGATTATAAATAGGCGAACGGAACAGGGGATTTCCCATCACCTGCCCCCAATGCTGCCAGCCGGTATAAATATGATGATTGTAATAGTTGTCACGACCTCCGATATGGTCTGAGATAGCCGGCGTATGGTCATGATACACCGGTCCGCTTTGATATTTGGTATAAATATACTCGAGAACTATATTCCTCAACCAACGATTGTATTTGAAATTCAGCTCCACTCCCAGCATCCAGTCCTTGAAATCATAAAGCAAGTAGCGCCGTTTTGTTCTTTTATTCCAGTCATCTCCCGTTCCGTAACCGTCATAATCTAATTGAAGCATCGCCGAGTGGTCCTCAAAAAACTTGTCAGCATAAGCTCCTAAACGCCATATCTCAGATTCATAGTTCACTCGAACGAGCCAACTGCCCAACTGATTTCCTGCCGCATTTTGATAGACCGTACCCTTTTCAATCACCTCAGAACCTCCAGGCACCAAGGCCTTCCAATAATCTCGCAGTCCCGTCCCACCTTTCACAACCTGCAACGAACCGTCACTTTTCGGTAAATAAGCCGTTCCGCCGAACGTGGAAGCCATTTCCAACCCCAATTCCAATGACCAAGGACAAAATACCTCACTATTACCCAGTTTCAGATAGCCTGCCTTACTATGAAACAACACATCATCAGCATACCGCTGTTTGCGATCGGTGAACTCTTGTTGCCACGCATCGTCAGTCATCTTTCCATACGACAGATGCCCTTTCAGATGCAACCAGCCATTACCGAAAGGTAATGTCCAATAATCAGGAAGCGACAGACGAACCTGCGGAACAGGTCTCGCATTGATACCCAAGGCCTGTGAACCGCTACTCAACGCATTGTTTTTAAGGGCCATAGGTACTTGTTTACTCCCTACGGACAATGTTCCGTGAAGCCATCTTAGTTCAACAAAAGCCTGCTGAACCACAACCTTACTTGTGTAATGATACGGAAGAGCCACATCAATACCGTAACCGAGTGCCCACTTACGCCCCGAGTCCGTCTGCAAAGGCCGCACGAATGCTGTGCGTAAATACCCGTTCGCCCGTTCAAGCGAACTCAATCCATAACGATTGGCATTCAACCACAGCGGCGTTTGTCCCTTAGCACCCGACGCCTGCATCTCAATATTATAATGAAGTCCGGCTACCGGGTGTATCGGTTTCGATCCGTCATCCTGTCTTTGCGCTCGGACAACCGAACACACCATCACTGTTAATAGGAGTAAGAAACGTTTATCCATTTATCCTTTATTTATCAATCATTCAACGCTGACAGGCTTTTTTTATTATATTGTATAGGGAAAATCCTTGTCTATGTAGGGAAAATCCCTTTCGCCGACCGCCAGCTTCCACTACCTTTGCAGCAGAAAAGGAATCAAGAATTTAAAAGCCTACAATTATGAAGAAGTGTATGATAATCCTCACAGCACTGTTGTCTATGACGATCGGAGCCGATGCAATGAGCTATCGACAGGCAAGAGAGCAGGCTTTGTTCCTTACCGATAAGATGGCTTACGAACTGAATCTGACAGATGATCAGTACGAGGCGGCTTACGAGATTAATCTCGACTATCTGATGAGTATCGATGACGATACAGATTTATACGGACGATGTTGGCGACAGCGCAATATAGACCTCGGTTACATTCTGCTTGATTGGCAATACCGTGCTTATTGTGCAGCAAATTACTTCTATCGACCGTTGTATCGGAACGACGGCTACTGGCATTTTAGTATTTATGCCCGCTATCCGCACAGAGATTATTTCTATTTCGGACGTCCAACATTTTTCAGTGTATATTGCGGAGACCACAGTTGGCGGATGAACGGCGGACAAAGTTGGTACAGCGGACGCACATTCGGTCCCCGTTATGACGAAAATTATATCGGGATGCGAGATGGATTCGTACGGGGCGACTTCGGACGAGGGTCAAGAATGATTGGCAATCCAGATAACCCACGATTCATCCGATATGAGAACAGCGGTGAATATCAGCGTAGCAATACTTTCGGCCGTAACCACTCATTCGGAGAAAGAACTCGCAACATCGAGCAACACCGTTCATTCGGAGGCGGAAGCAGAAATACAGACCGCCCTCACTCATTCGGAAACGGCAACTACGATACTAACCGTTCACACTCGTTCGGACAGGAATCGACCGGCAACAACCGCATACGATCTTTCGGAGAGAGTAGTACAAGAACTACCGTAGGATACGGTTCGGGTGATAATCACAGAGAATTCGGCGGATCAGGAACACGCCGCAATTTCTTCGGAGGCGGCAGTTCATCTCCGAACAGGACATTCGGATCAGGCCATTTCAGTGGTTCTTCCGACCGGTCAGCACCCGCACGATCAATCAACCCGCCGTCGCGCAGTTTTGGAGGATTCAGTAACGGTACTCCGAGCAAAAGTTTCGGCAACAGCGGGAACAATACTTCCACACGCAGTTCCAACAATGGGAATACAGCACCCACCCGCAACTTTGGTGGTGGAGATAGCGGGAACAGCGGCGGACATTTCGGCGGACGACGATAAAGAAGCCAGCCTTCCAAATTATAGAATTATAAAAACAAATGCTCTAAATCGAGTCAATAGGATCAATGAAAGTTTGAATAAGGATAAACAATAATTAAGAAGTAAATAAATCAGAGAGTTATTAATGAGTGAAAGGGGACAGCCTGTGAGAGGCAGTTCCCCTTTCTGTTTTTATTCAAAGCTTCAAGACCCGCACCTCCGCATTCTCCATCTTGGGTACCTCGTTCATCGGCTTGTCATAAAAGACGCTTTGAATAGCCTTATTGATGATGCCGTGTCCCACTGCCAACACGGTCTGACCGGGATAATCAACTCTGAGTTTATTCAAGAATCGGCGGGCCCGCACCCTCATCGCGTCCAACGTTTCGACATTGGCAGGCCATTCTTTACCTGTCAGATCGGGAATGAAAGCCCCCGTGAAATCTCCCCAATCGCGCTCGCGCAACAGTTTACTCGTCTTCACCTCCTTGTGATGAGGCGCTGCGATAATCTTACACGTAGCATAAGAGCGAGCTAAATCGCTGGAAATAAAAGCGTCGATGGCTGTCGCACACATCTTGTCACGCACGCTTTCGGCCTGCCTGATACCCGTTACATTCAAAGTCCCAGGCATCTGTCCCTGCAAGATCTGACGGGCATTGTCCACAGTTTCGCCATGTCGCACCAAATATAATGTTGTCATTTACTCCTGAATTTTATCGAATCAAACTGCACAAAAGTACACAAAATAATCGTGATCGCAAAAGGTTATGTACATCATTACACTGTTTTGCCCTTACCGAAATTTATTCTCTTGACATTGACATACTGAATAGGTACCGAAAATTTAATAGTCAATCAGCGAAAAAGCAATCTACACTTTCTAAATAGCACAACAGTATTTTTAATTTGTCACAAAAACGACCAATTTTCTTTTCAATGGGAAGTATAGGACTTGTACCCCACTACTCCTATACCTGTTCCCTACTCTCATAGGACTTCTCATCGTCTCCCATAGAGAGCTCTACAATGCTTCAATTCACTTTATCTGCTTTGGAATTTAGTTGGGTACTGAACTCTTGCTGAATTTGATGTATATATTTTACCGCTACCATTCAAAAGACAATAGGAATATTTTACTTTGTGATGGATTTTTCATATTTTTGCACTCAATAAAACAAGAAAGTGCTGCCTGTGGCTCCGGCTTGTAAGAATATAATCCAAAACTAAACTGATAAACAATGGCTTGTAATACTGATTTCGTGCAATACATTGCCGATCAATGCACTGATGCAGGCGAAATAACCGTCAAAAAGATGTTCGGCGACTATGGTATTTATTGCGACGGCAAAATCTTCGGACTCATCTGCGACGACCGTCTCTACGTCAAACCCACGGAAGCCGGCCACCTGTTGCTCCGCACAGTAGAACTATACCCACCATACCCCGGTGCGAAAGATTATTTCTACATCGCTGACATAGACGACCGCGAATATCTCTCCTTACTCATCACCACTACTTGCAAAGCGTTGCCCGATCCGAAGCCTAAGAAGAAAAAGTAGAAAGAATTATCGAAAACAAGAATGGTAGAATAAAAATAAAAGACTTATGGCACGAGCAACGATAAAGGTGCATACCAAACTAATCAACTTAAATCTGTAATGATAAAAATAGAATTACTTACGCTGCTGCTGAATGCTGATAGCAAGAGGAAAATAGCTTCTTGATATGGCTTCTTTAAAAAGAGTTTAATAAAAAACAATAGATGGAAGATTATTACAAGACAAATAAAGAAGCGTGGGAGACAAGAACAAAGATTCATCTACTTTCCCCATTTTATGACTTGGATACATTCAAGAGAGAGGTGAAGTCTGTTCCCGATTTGGATTTGTCTCTATTAGGCGACATCAGGGGGAAATCTATCCTGCATCTTCAATGCCATTTCGGTATGGACTCGCTTTCTTTATCAAAGATGGGAGCCCGTGTCGTCGGAGTGGATTTCTCGGAAGAGGCTATCAAGACGGCAACGGCTTTGAATGCGGAATTAGGATTGGATGCGCGATTCTGCTGCTGCAATGTTTACGACGCTCCTACCGTATTACAAGGGCAGCAGTTTGACATCGTGTATACATCTTACGGAGTTGTGAATTGGCTGCCCGACTTAACCCAATGGGGACGGGTGATTTCGCAAATGCTGAAAGCAGGAGGAAGATTTGTCATCGTGGAGTTTCATCCCGTATTATGGATGTTCAATGAGAATTTCTCCCAAGTTCGATATGCTTATTCGC
This sequence comes from Hoylesella pleuritidis, assembly GCF_963541955.1. Taxonomy (NCBI): domain Bacteria; kingdom Pseudomonadati; phylum Bacteroidota; class Bacteroidia; order Bacteroidales; family Prevotellaceae; genus Hoylesella; species Hoylesella pleuritidis. The sequence goes on from NZ_CAUTUT010000021.1 coordinate 27,191, forward strand.
ACAAGGAACCTTACGTTGTAGAAGAACCTACTTATACAGGCTCTGAAACCGACAGTCGACAAAAGACCGTTACGTGGAACCATGGACTGTCTGAGATTCTGAATGGATTACTCCGTAACGACTTACGGATAAAGTCTTTCGGGGAGTATGACTACTCGCCGTTCAACCTGTTTGGGAATATGACAGCTGAAAAGGAAGGAAGGTTCAGAATTGCCGGAAAAGAAGGCGATGTACCGATATTGTTTTCTGTTGTTGCCGTGAAAAATCCGTAGACAAGATATAGGTCAGACTCGTTCATCTGTCAGCAGAGATTGATTTTCTGCTAAGGCGCGTAGAACGAAAGAGGGAGAGCAGCCGTAGATATTATGTGGCTGCTCTCCCCTCTCGTTATTTTTCTTCGAGGCAGGTAACGATGCACGCCTCTACATTTTTCAAATCTTCGGTAGGTTCGAAGCGAGCAACAACTTCGCCCTTGCGATTGATGACGAATTTAGAGAAATTCCATTGGATATCGTTCGGCTTGCGCGGCTCCTTATTGTACTCATTGTAGAGTTTCTCCATAACGGGCAGCATCTTCTCACTGTAAGCGCCGCCGGCATATCCTTTCCTGCTCTTTAGCCAGGTGTATAGCGGGAGTTCGTTGGTGCCGTTCACCTCGCTCTTCTTGAATTGTGGAAAGTCTGTACCAAACTTGGCCGTGCAGAATTGAGTGATTTGCTCGTCGGTGCCGGGCGTTTGATGTCCGAATTGGTCACAAGGGATGTCGAGTATTTCCAACCCCTTATCTTTCAGGCGGCGATACATTGCTTCCAATTCTTCATACTGCGGTGTAAAACCACAGCCGGTAGCTGTATTGACAATGAGAAGTACTTTGCCTTTATATTCGGAAAGACTTACATCGTTTCCCTCTTTATCTTGCAGCTTGAAATCGTACACGGTTGCCATAGTTCGCGGTTCTTGTTTGAACGATTGGTTGCTTCCTTGCTGAGTGTTCTCTATTCGCGCGTGCCGTTGTGCATAAACTTTCCCACATTTCGCGTTGCCGGCAACAGCCGGTGAGCAAAATGCGCAAAGGAGAAAAGCTAATTGGAGAAGGGATCGGCCCGAAAATGTCTTGTTTGTCAAATCTGTTATAAGAAACTGTAAAACTTTAATTGATTTCTTTGCATCCATAATCTTAAATCTTTAAATTGTACTTATATATTATCATCTCTTATGTGAAGATCGCATCATTCCTGATTAATGATGCAAAGATATATCAAATGGTTTACCGTCGCAAGCGATACTGCAAAACATTAACTTCATTTATATACATTGTTTGCAGGAATTTATCTATTCATACTTATTAACTTGGAAAGTAGTAATAATTATTCCTATTCAGATCCTTTTCAGCCAATTCATCACCTTACCCAAATATATTTCGTAACTTTGCATCATTCACAAAACAAAAGCCAATATCACAACCACATAGGGAATCAGAACTTTTATATCAACTATTTTGAAACTAAAATATAAACACAATGAACGAATTTTCAAACGCATTATGCAGCACTAAGAGGAATGAACGAATACCCGAAGACTATGATTTCTTCAGCAATTTAATCGGAGAATGGGATATCGAATGGAACGACCATTTGGAAGATACTTTGCCAAGGCAGGTAAAAGGAGAATGGATATTCTCTCGAATATTAGACGGAACGGCAATCCAAGATCTTTTTATCGTACCTTCTCGTGCAGAGCGCTTACAAAACAAGCAGCCCGATGCCGAATATGGAACAACATTACGTTTCTTCAATCCGAAAACATTAGCGTGGGATATATTCTATGGTTGCACAGGTGAAGCTATCCGATTAACAGCCCATAAGATGAACGAAGAAATTATTCTGACGGAGAATACTACCCAAACGATGAGATACATATTCTCGGAAATTACGCTATCTACATTTCTATGGAGGAAAGAACAGATGGACGAATCGGGAAAGTGGCAAATTATCGCCAAGGTAAATGCAGAAAAAAGATATTGAGAAACCGGATATAAATCTTTCATTTTCTGCTACTTTTACGGTGTTTATTCGTACTTTTGCATCCACAAACGAAGCCTCGGATTATAGCAGGCATCGCATTTATCAAAATCAAACAGTTATGAAATTGATTCAAACTTCCTTTTTCCGTGCAGCAGTCGCATTAATCGTAGGTGCACTATTGATAAAGTACCGCCAGGAGACAGTGACATGGCTCACGGTGAGCATTGGCATGCTGTTTTTTCTCTCAGGACTCATCACCTGCATTGTCTATTATGTCTCGCTGCGCGCTGATCGGCCGATGACGACTGGTACATCTGAAAAGATACAAACCGACAGCAAGCCCACTTTCCCCATCGCAGGATTAGGCAGTTTAATCCTCGGTGTTATCCTTGCTTTGGCCCCCTATACAATTTCCGACTGGATGACTTCCATCCTCGGCGCCATCCTCATTCTCGGCTCTATCGGCCAATATGCATCACTGGCCGGACTCACTAAACTGATACGAATACGACCGTTTTACTGGCTGATGCCCTCCGTAGTGTTCCTTGTGGGATTGATTTCCATTATCAAACCCGATTGGTTGGGCACTGCTCCCCTATTTATTATCGGCTGGACAATGATGCTTTACGGTATCGTCGAGTGCATCAATACATTCAAGGCTATGAATATCCGGCGCAGAATAGCCCGACAGGCATCACAATCTCAACAGGATGCGGTGTCTGTCACAGAAACACAACCAATGGAAGAGACACAGCGGGAGACCACTGTCTGATGTATCAGGCATAGCAGACGATTTGAAAAAAAACAATCGGATGGCCTGCTGTTTGATTTTTTTTGGCTAATTTTGCAGCCTGTACGGCTATTTATATAGACAAAATTATGAAGAAGAAAATACAGTTTAGTCTCGTTTATCGGGATATGTGGCAATCTTCCGGGAAGTTTCAGCCACGCAAGGATCAGCTGGAGCGCATTGCGCCGGTGATTATCGAGATGGGATGTTTTGCCCGTGTAGAAACCAACGGAGGCGCTTTCGAGCAAGTAAACCTTTTGGCAGGCGAGAATCCCAACGATGCAGTGCGCGCTTTCTGTAAGCCTTTCAACGAAGCGGGCATCAAAACCCATATGCTCGACCGCGGTCTGAACGCACTCCGTATGTACACCGTGCCTGACGACGTACGAGCTATGATGTACCGCGTAAAGCACGCCCAAGGCGTAGATATTCCCCGAATCTTCGACGGACTCAATGATGTGCGCAATATCATTCCGAGTATCAAGTGGGCCAAAGAGGCCGGAATGACACCACAGGGAACCCTCTGTATCACCACTTCGCCGATTCATACACTCGAATATTACACCGAAATCGCTGATAAACTCATTGCTGCTGGTGCTGAGGAAATTTGTTTGAAAGATATGGCTGGTATCGGTCAACCCGCTCTTTTGGGAAAACTTACCAAGGCTATCAAGGACAAACATCCCGAAATCATCATCGAATATCACGGTCATTCGGGCCCAGGACTTTCGATGGCATCCGTTCTCGAAGTCTGCAACAACGGCGCCGACATCATTGATACAGCCATCGAGCCGCTTTCTTGGGGAAAAGTTCACCCAGATGTCATCTCTGTTCAGAGTATGTTGAAGAACGAAGGCTTCGACGTTCCAGAGATCAATATGAACGCATATATGAAAGCACGTGCCCTGACACAGGAGTTTATAGACGACTGGTTGGGCTATTTCATCAATCCGCAGAATAAACTGATGAGCTCGCTGCTGCTCGGTTGCGGCCTGCCCGGTGGTATGATGGGATCAATGATGGCTGACTTGGGCGGTATCCGCACCACGATTAACAACATTCGTAAGAAGAAAGGCGAACCTGAACTTTCGATGGATGATATGCTTGTAAAGCTCTTCGACGAGGTAGCTTACGTGTGGCCGCGTGTCGGTTATCCACCACTTGTTACCCCATTCTCACAATACACGAAGAACATCGCACTGATGAACCTCCTCACCTTGGAGCAAGGCAAAGGCCGATTCGTGATGATGGACGAATCGATGTGGGGTATGATTCTCGGGAAAAGCGGAAAAATACCTGGACAAATTGCACCCGAACTCGTAGAATTAGCCCAAAAACAGGGCCGCGAATTTACCGATGCCGACCCGCATACACTACTTAAAAACAATCTTGAAGACTTCAAGAAAGAGATGGATGAGAATGGTTGGGATTACGGAAAGGATGATGAAGAACTCTTCGAGCTGGCGATGCATCCCGAGCAATACCGCAACTACAAAAGCGGACAGGCCAAGAAGAATTTCCTATCCGACTTACAGAAAGCCAAAGATGCCAAACTCGGCGCGACGGTTTCGCCCGAACAGTTGGCTGCTTTCAAGCACGCCAAAGCCGACGCCATCGTTGCACCGGTCAAAGGACAAGTATTTTGGGAGTTCAATGGCGATGGCGAGTGCGCTCCTACTGTTGAACCTTTCATCGGAAAAGAATATCAAGAGGGCGACGCTTTCTGTTATCTGCAAGCGCCTTGGGGCGAGTTCGTCACCATTCCGGCTGCATTAGGCGGCAAACTTGTAGAGATCAATGCCAAGCAAGGTGCCAAAGTCAATAAGGGTGATGTGATTGCTTATATCGAAAGAGCACAATAAATCCACAATATAAAATTCAGTTATGGAAAAGAGTAAATTTTTCGAGCGAATAGGTTGGGTCGGAATGGTGACTTCTATTCTGATGTATGTATTTTATTTCCGCGTGATTCAGCAGAATCTGAGCGGTCATCCGGGCGACCCGCTTCAACCATTGATGGCCGGTATTAACTGCACGCTGTGGGTGTGTTACGGTCTTTTCAAGGAGAAGCGCGACTGGCCTATCACCATTGCCAACGCCCCCGGTGTTGTCTTCGGCTTCATTGCAGCCTATACGGCGCTGTAAAGCAAAAGAAAAAACATCAGCGTTATATGACAGTAAATACCGTCATATAACGCTGATTTTCGTTTATAATACGATATCGAAAGCCTATCACGCAATCAAGTTATGAACTATCAGAAAATCATAGATAAATATTATGGAAAGGATAACCTGCTGAAACATATTTTACTGACACACAGCAGGAGTGTGACAGCGCGTGCACTGCGTATTGCCGACCGTCATCCGGAGCTGCACTTAGATCGACAGTTCATCGAAGAGGCTGCAATGCTGCACGATATCGGTATTATCCGCTGCGACGCTCCAAGTATTCAGTGTTTCGGAACGCAGCCCTACATTTGTCACGGAATACTCGGTGCCGAGATGATGAGAAGCGAAGGACTACCTTGTCACGCCCGAGTGTGTGAGCGACATACGGGTGCCGGTATTTCGATCGGCGAAATCCAATGCCAGGGATTGCCTTTACCCGAACGCAATTTTTTGCCCGAGACATTAGAAGAACAAGTGATCTGCTATGCCGATAAGTTTTACAGCAAAACCCATTTAGATCAAGAGAAGACGCTGGAACAAGCCCGACAGAGTCTGACCAAGTTCGGAACAGCCGGCTTGACACGCTTTGATAAGTGGATGGAGATGTTCGAATAATACGTTAAAAATCGAAAATCAGACACCGATTCCTTATTAATTAAGTATTTTTGTACCCTAAATGAGAAGAAAGTCACTGATAATTCTGCTGTTGCTTGCCACCGTTTTTGTAATGGCAAGCACCTCTTTTCCCCTCTTGCAGCGCAAAAGGAAGAACGTGCAGCGCGATTCGGTGACCGTGAACGATTCTGTTCGGCGCGACGCTGATAGCCGAACCACTCTCGATACCACAAAGATGGATTCACTGCAATTAGCTGTCTACCATCATAACAAGGCGATCGACGACTCGATTCGGCTTGATTCGATTAACCGAAAGAAGAAGAACGGCATCGATGCACCTGTGATTTACTCTGCATCCGACTCTCTTGTTTATGATGCCGCCAGCAATACGGCTCATCTTTTCGGCTCATCGAAGGTGAAATATGAATCAATGGACCTCGCCAGTGATAAGATTTATATGAGCTTGGACAGCAGTCTGGTTCACGCAACGGGATCTCGCGATACCACGGTTAAGGGCGGATTGAAAAATAAACCCGTGTTTAAGATGGGTGGAAGCGAGTATGAAAGCGACACGATGGCTTTCAACTTCAAGACCAAGAAAGGCCTCATAGAAAACGTGCGCACACAACAGGAAGAAGGATTCCTATTCAGCAAGCGATCGAAACGCGATGAAAATGGCGACATCTATTTGGAACACGGTCGTTATACCACGTGTGATAAGGATTGTCCCGACTTCTATATCGCCCTCTCACGGGCCAAAGTGCGCCCTGGAAAAGACGTTGTTTTCGGGCCGGCTTATTTGGTTGTAGCCGATGTCCCGTTGCCATTGGCTATTCCGTATGGTTTCTTTCCATTTTCCAAGAAGTACAGCAGCGGTTTCATTATGCCTTCTTATGGTGACGAAAGTACACGCGGTTTCTATCTACGCGACGGCGGATACTATTTCGCTATCAGTGATATCTGGGATCTGAAACTGCTCGGCGAGGTCTATACAAAGGGTTCATGGGGCATCTCGGCGGCCAGCAACTATAACAAAAGATACCGTTATTCGGGCAGTCTTTACCTGAGTTATCAAGACACGAAGACCGGAGACAAAGGCCTGCCTGACTATACACGCCAGCAGAGTTATAAGATTCAGTGGAGCCATCGGCAAGATTCTAAGGCCAATCCATTCAGTACCCTCTCGGCAAGTGTCAATTTCGCATCGTCCAGTTATGAGCGTAACAACTTGTCAAGTCTTTATAATCCACAGACACTTACGCAGAGCACACGAACGTCTTCTATCAACTGGTCGGTCAACTTTTCAAGTATCGGAATGTCATTGAGCTCTACCGCCAATCTGAATCAGAATATGCGCGACTCGTCTATTGCAATGACGCTGCCTGACCTGAATATTTCCATCAGCCGATTCTATCCTTTCCGTCGCAAGCATCAGGCTGGAAAGGAACGCTGGTATGAGAAAATCGCAATGAGTTATACCGGTCAACTCTCTAACTCTATCAATACAAAGGAAGACCGTCTGATGCATTCTAATCTCATCAAAGATTGGAGAAACGGAATGCAACACAGTATTCCGATCAGCGGAACATTTACGCTCCTCAACTATATCAACGTCAATCCCACTTTCAACTTTACTGACCGAATGCTCTCCAACAAGATTAAACGCTCGTGGGATGCCATCGGTCAAAAAGAAGTAAAAGACACCATCTACGGCTTTCACAACGTTTACGATTGGCGAATGAGTGTCAGTGCAAGCACGAAACTGTATGGTTTCTATGTGCCCAACCGCAAACTCTTCGGCGATAAGATTCAGGCCGTTCGCCACGTTTTTACCCCCCAAGTGAGCTTCAACTATGCACCAGACTTCGGTTCGCGTCGATATGGTTACTATGATTCGTACTTAAAGACCGATGCCGATGGCAATGTCTCGCTCGTTGAATATTCGCCGTATCAGGATGCACTATATACTGCACCGGGAAAAGGTAAGACTGGGAGTATCTCTTGGGATGTCTCAAATAACATTGAGATGAAAGTGAAAAGCGATAAAGACTCTACCGGTTTCAAGAAAATCAGTCTAATCGACGAACTCGGAGCTACTATGTCATATAATATGGCGGCCAAAGAGCGGCGGTGGAGTGACCTTACGATGCGCGTCCGACTGAAATGGTGGAAGAGCTACACCTTTAATATGAATGCCGTCTTTGCTACCTATGCCTATGAGTTAGACAACAACGGTCGTCCATATGTAGGCACTCACACCGAGTGGGGCAAAGGACGATTCGGCCGTTTTCAAGGAATGTCACAGAATATATCGTTTACCCTCAGTCCCGAACAGTTGAAAAAGTGGTTCGGCGGCGGGTCGGATAAGAACGAAGACGATAAAAAGAAGAAAACAAACGACGATGAAGGCGTAGACACCGACATTGAAAGCAACGTAGACGACAGTATGATCAATGGGCAGCGAGGTGCCAAAAAACGTGACGAAGCAGGCAAAGCAGAGACCGATGCCAACGGTTATATGACATTCAAGATGCCTTGGTCGCTCACTTTCGGATACGGTATCACGATGCGCGAGAACACCGGTGGTAAGTTCAATACCAATACAATGCGCTATCCTTACAAATTTACGCAAACGCTGAACGTGAGCGGCAACATCCGTATCAGCGACGGATGGAACATCAGTTTCTCGTCAGGCTACGACTTTGAAAACCACGCTATCAGTATGACCACGGCCTCATTACAACGCGATTTGCATTGCTTCAATATGAGCTGTTCGGTTGTTTTGGCTCCTTACACCAGTTACAACTTCACTTTCCGGTGCAATGCCAGCACCCTGACAGATGCCCTTAAATACGACAAACGCAGTGGCTATAACAGTGCCGTGCAGTGGTATTGATTCCCATTTATCGATTATCGCTTTCTGATTAACGGCTTTTCACCGCTCGTTTAACCGTTAATCATCGTGCGTTTAACCATCAATTGCAGTCCATTCAACTGTTAGTTACAACACATTTAACAGCTTTTTGAAAAACGACTGTCGATAATTCTGTAATAAACTGATAATTAGGCAAATACCGATATAACATCAATTATGACACGTAAATACGATTTCGACCGACTGATCGACCGCTTGGGAAGCGGCGATCTTAAACACACCGGCTTGCAAACCTATTGGGGCCGCACAGACTTACTGCCACTTTGGGTGGCTGATATGGACTTCGCTACGCCCCCTTTCATTGTTGAAGCACTGAGAAAGAGACTCGAACACCCCATCTTCGGTTATACTGTCGAACCCGAAGATTATCGACCTTCGATTATCGATTGGCTCCAAAGCCATCACCAATGGACCATAGAGCGTGAATGGTTGCGCTACATTCCCGGCATTGTCAAAGGTATCGGGCTCGTCATTAACACCTTTACCGCACCAGGTGACAAGGTCATTATTCAGCCGCCCGTGTATCATCCTTTCCGCCTGACACCTGAGGGCAACAGGCGCGAAGTGGTGTTCAATCCGCTGAAAAGGCGTGAAGACGGCTATTATGAAATGGATTTCGAAGGCCTGGAACAAGTCTGCGACGATCGTTGTAAGATTCTGATTCTCTGCAATCCGCACAATCCCGCAGGTTTATGCTGGCCTGTCGACACACTGAAAAGGTTGGCTGACTTCTGTTACGAACACCATTTACTGGTCATCAGTGATGAGATTCACAGCGATATGGCCCTCTTCGGACATAAGCATCACCCCTTTGCAAGCGTGTCTGAGCGGGCTTCCGAGATCAGCATCACATTTGGAGCACCTTCTAAAACATTTAATATCGCCGGTATTGTCAGCTCTTATTCCATCGTTCCTAACGAAGCATTGCGTCATCGTTTCTATCAGTGGCTCAGCGTAAACGAACTGGATGAGCCTACCATTTTTGCCCCGATAGCTACCATTGCAGCATTTCGTGAAGGCGAAGAATGGCGCCGACAAATGCTCGCTTACATCGAAGACAACATCCGTCTGGTAGAAGACTACTGCCGAATGCATATTCCTGCCATCCATCCGCTGCGTCCACAGGCCAGCTTCTTGGTGTGGTTAGACTGTCGCGAACTACGACTCACACATCAGCAATTGCTCGATCTCTTTGTTGATAAGGCGCACCTGGCCCTCAACGACGGCGAAATGTTCGGCCCGGGCGGTCAAGGTTTTATGCGACTGAATGTCGCTTCGCCCCGTTCCGTCATCCGCCAGGCACTTGATCAGCTGGCAACTGCGGTGAAAGAACAAACCGATTGACAGAAAAAAAGCCGTTAGTTGCAGTCAACTAACGGCTTTTAAATAACACAATGCGGTTTTATCGTTCTGCAAGCGGTATGTATTTCTTACTGTCCAAAATATTTTTATAAGCCGGACGGATAAGCCTTCGGCCTTCAAAGTTGAGCTCTTCAATACGATGCGCCGTCCACCCCACAATGCGAGCCATTGCAAAGATGGGCGTATAAATCTCTTGCGGAAGGCCGATCATCTCATAAATGAAGCCGCTATAAAAGTCGAGATTGGCACAAATAGCTTTATTTCCCTTGTGATAAGCTGTTATACACTTCACACCTTCTTCTTCAATCTTTTTCAAGAACTCGTATTCCTTGACCAATTTCTTCTCCTTCGCCAGCTCACCGGCCAGTCTTTTCAGTTCGATAGCACGCGGATCACTTTTTGTGTAAACGGCGTGGCCGATGCCATAAATCAGTCCTGTCTTATCATAAGTCTCCTTATTGAGCATTCTGTTGAGATAAGTGTCAATCTCATCCACGCTGTTCCAGTCTTGAATCTGTTCTTTCAGGTGATGGAACATATTGATGGCCTTGATGTTGGCACCGCCATGCAACGGTCCTTTCAACGACCCGATGCCGGCAGCTATCGACGAATAAGTGTCCGTGCGAGTAGAACTGGTGACGCGGACAGTGAACGTCGAGTTGTTACCTCCGCCGTGTTCGGCTTGAATTGCCAGCAACAAATCGAGCATACGAGCATCAAGTTCCGTATAATTCTCATCTTTAAGCATATAGAGGAAATTCTCGGCGATCGACATATTCTCACGAGGATGACGAATATTGAGCGACTGCCCTTGCACGGAATGCCGATAGATATTATAGGCATAGGCAATAATCGTAGGAAATTTAGCAATGAGTTCGACCGACTGGCGCATCAGATTGTCTCGGGAAATGTCGTCGGGATTTGCATCGAAAGTGTACATTTCGAGGACACAGCGCGCCAAGATATTCATAATGTTCGACCCTTCAAGATCAATAATATGCACGAGCGTGCGGTGATCGAGCGGCATCTTCTCGTTGAGAAGTGCACGGAATGAAGTCAGCTCTTCCCGATCGGGTAGATAACCAGACAACAATAAAAATGCAACTTCCTCGAAACCGAAACGCTTCTCTTTAAGTATCGGAGTAACAAGATCATCCAATTCATATCCGCGATAGAACAACTTACCCTCTGTGGGAAGCAATTTCCCATCTTTGTCGCGCGCATATCCCACGACATTTCCGATATTGGTCAGTCCGACAAGCACGCCGGAACCGTCTTCATTGCGCAATCCGCGCTTTACACCAAACTTCGTAAAGAGTTCATTGTCGATTCTGCACGAACACTTAACGGTATCACTCAGTTTGTAAATCAAATACTCTTTTTTCATTATTTGCTCCTTTCTTACATTTAGGTGTTAAGTTTTACGTCATAATGTTTCTATCAGTTTTTCTCCGAATTCCCTGCTTCCCACAGACTTTCCGTGGTCCATAAAGCGGGCCAGATCGGCCGTTGCACAGCCTTGAACGAACAATCGCTCCATCGCATCGGTAATCAAGCGGCCGGCCTCTTTCCATCCTATATAGTCAAGCATCATTACAGCTGAGAGGATGATCGAGCTGGGATTCACCTTGTCTTTTCCTGCAATGTCGGGTGCAATACCGTGAGTAGCCTCGAAAATGGCATGTCCCGAAACATAATTGATATTGGCTCCCGGTGCAATACCGATGCCACCGACCTGTGCTGCCAGCATATCGCTGATGTAATCGCCGTTGAGATTCATCGTTGCAATGACACTGTAATCCTGCGGTTTTATCAAAACATTTTGTAAGAATGCGTCGCAGATACAATCATTCACGATCAGACGACCGCTCTTCAAAGCCTCGCCGTATTCGCGTTCGGCTAATTCGTAACCCCATTTTTTGAATCCTCCCTCAGTGAATTTCATAATATTGCCTTTATGAACCAGCGTCACCGACGGCAAGTTGCGAGTGAGTGCATATTCGATAGCACTACGAATGAGCCGCTCGCTGCCTTCACGCGACACGGGTTTTACACCAAAGCCCGATGTATCGGGGAAGCGGACTTTATTCACTCCCATATCATCGTGCAGGAAACGGAGGAACTTACGGGCCTCATCAGAACCTGCTTCCCACTCAATTCCAGCATAAATATCCTCGGTATTCTCGCGGAAAATACACATATCCACGTTTTCGGGATGTTTCACAGGCGACTCTATCCCCCGGAAATAACGCACGGGACGCAGGCAGACATATAGATCTAGCGTCTGACGGAGAGCCACATTAAGTGAGCGGATGCCGCCCCCCACGGGAGTCATCAGCGGCCCCTTGATTCCCACTAAATATTTGCTGAACGCATCAAGCGTGGCCTGTGGCAGCCACTCTCCGACCTGTTCGTTGGCCTTACCACCTGCAAACACCTCTTTCCATTCGATCCGTTTCTGTCCGTTATACGCCTTCCTTACGGCCGCATCGACCACTTGCCGACAGATTGGCGTAATCTCTGCTCCCACACCGTCGCCTTCAATGAAAGGAACAGTAGCCACATCGGGCACGACAAGTTGTCCATTTTGTTTTGTTATCTTTGCCATATCATCAAATAAAAAGGTTATTGGTTCATCTTCGAGAAATTCAACGCTGAGCCTGCTTTGAACCAGCCGATCTGCAATTCATTGTAAGTATGCTCGACAGGAAAACTCTCCGTGCTGCCGTCTTCGTGCCGAAGCGTTACGGTGAGTTTGCTGCCGGGAGCGAAGTCGTGCAGCCCCGTGAGACTGATGCGATCGTTTTCCTGCACCTTATTATAATCGTCCTTATCCACAAAGGTCAATGCCAGCATTCCCTGTTTCTTCAAATTGGTTTCGTGAATGCGCGCGAAACTTTTGGCAAGAATCACTTTCACGTTTAGGAAACGTGGTTCCATTGCGGCATGTTCACGACTCGATCCTTCGCCATAGTTGTCTTCAGCAACAACAATTGACGAGATTCCTAAAACTTTATAGGCTTTAGCAGCCGTACTCACCGGCACATAATGGCCATCAATCTGAGACTTCACATTGTTGGACTTACCGTTGAATGCATTCACGGCACCCATCAATAGATTATCTGAGATATTTTGCAGATGTCCGCGGAACTTCAACCACGGACCTGCCATCGATATATGATCGGTGGTACATTTGCCCTGTGTCTTGATGAGCAAAGGCATATCGATCAGATCTTGCCCATTCCACGGAGCAAAAGGCACCAACTTCTGTAAACGGTCGGACACAGGACTGATGACCACCTCGATATCCGTATTGGCATCTGAGGGCGCTATGAAACCTTTATTCCGCACATCGAAGCCGAGTGGCGGGAAGACATCTCCAGTCGGTTCAACTAATTTCACGACATTACCGTCTCTGTCTTGCAGCACATCGGTAACCGGATTGAAGTCCAATCGACCGGCAATAGCTAATACGGTTGTCAGCTCGGGCGAACCGATAAAAGCATATGTATTGGGATTTCCATCGGCACGACGTCGAAAATTACGATTGAACGATGTAACAATAGTATTCTTGCGCTCGTTGTCATCGGTATGGCGCTTCCATTGTCCGATACAAGGTCCGCAGGCATTGGTCATAATAATGGCTCCCGCTTTTTTGAAATCGTCCAGTATTCCGTCGCGTTCGGCCGTATAGCGGATTTGCTCGCTACCGGGATTGATAATCAACTGCGCTTTGACGGGAATGTTCCGTTCGGATGCCTGACGCACGATCGATGCCGAACGACACAAGTCTTCGTAACTGGAATTAGTGCACGAGCCGATCAACCCCACCTCGACCGTCATCGGGAATTCCTCGGCCGGCCCCTTGGCACACATTTCCGAGATGGGCGTTGCGGCATCGGGTGTAAACGGACCGTTGAGATGCGGCTCGATTTTCGAGAGATCAAGCTCGATAATCTGATCATAATAGTCTGCGGGGCTCTCATAAACGGCTTCGTCGGCCCGCAGATCTGCGGCACAATGACGGGCCATCTCGGCAACCGATTCGCGCCCCGTGCGACACAGATACTCATCAGAATTTGCGTCGAAAGGAAAAATGCTGCACGTAGCCCCCAACTCTGCCCCCATATTACAAATGGTAGCCTTGCCCGTAGCGGATATACTGCCAAGCCCCTCGCCGAAATATTCGAGTATGGCATTGGTGCCTCCCTTTACGGTGAGAATACCCAGGATTTCCAAAATTACATCCTTAGGACCAGCCCATCCGCTCAGCCGACCTGTGAGTTTTACACCGATCAATTTAGGCATCTTCAATTCCCACGGCTGACCGGTCAATACATCGACGGCATCTGCACCACCTACGCCAACAGCCACCATTCCTAATCCACCCGCATTAGGCGTGTGCGAGTCAGTGCCTACCATCATTCCACCAGGAAAAGCATAATTTTCAAGCACCACCTGATGAATGATTCCCGCTCCCGGTTCCCAAAAACCGATATGGTATTTCTGCGAAACGGAACGCAGGAAGTCATACACTTCTTTATTGGATTCATTGGCTGTGGCCAGGTCTTTACTTGCGCCGACATCGGCACGGATAAGGTGATCACAGTGAACTGACGCCGGAACGGCCACCCGATTCTTACCGGCATTCATAAACTGGAGTAGTGCCATCTGCGCCGTAGCATCCTGCATCGCTACGCGGTCGGGTCGAAAGTTCACATAATCGGCACCACGCCGGTAAACTTTCAGCTCTTTCGGATCATACAAATGAGCAAAGAGCACTTTCTCTGCATACGTGAGAGGTCGACGCACAACTTGTCTCACAATCTCTATTCTATTCAAATAAGATGAATAAAAAGATCTCAGCATTTCAATGTCTAATATCATCTTGTTCGCTTTTGAGGTTAATGTTTATGATCGCAAATATAATAAAAAAACACAGCTTGTAATAATTACAATCTGTGATATTCTTATTTTATAACATAATTTACGAAGTTCCAATATTCTGGAAAATTCTACAAGCGAGTGTAAAATAAAGTATGCCTATATTACGCTAATACAATGGATATCAGCGTTTTTCCAAATATTACGCCTTGAAGGCGTAATATTCAGAACGAGTTAGCTCCGTGATCAGATTTTGACAATCCTTTATGAGTAGTAATAACACTACCGGTAGTCTTTTGGACAGTTTCATAATTATGGGCACTGTTCTTAGCTAACTTGACATCGTTGTAAATCTTTTGCCCCGCTTCAGTCATTTCCTCTACCCAAATCCCCTGCGGATCTGCATCGCGAAAATACATACCGTAATGATTTGAGGAATAGTCTCCACCAATGTAATAGCAGCTTACTGTCAAGAGCAGAGCTACAGGATTGCCACCACCGGTAGCCCCTCCGATAAGTCCTTGGAAGAACTGGCTCTTCATATGACTGGCAATAATGCCAGTTTATGATACCATGGTCTTCATAGACGAATTTCTGACGTAAGAATACATTGCAGCTCCAATACCACATCGCAGTCGTGCTGCAACTGGTACCCATAAATCATATGGCAATTTTATGTCGGTTTGTATTTATATAATCAAAACTATAAAAGCCCAATACGTCCGTTTTCCTGCTTTCACCTATTCGTCACCATCCAATTCCCAAGGAAATTTATACGAGTTGTCTTTTTCTTTATCTGCCAATGGCATTAATTCGTCGTCTTTCCAACGTTTCATCTCAAACAAGGAAAGCCAGTCGCCGAATTCAGGATACTTCTGCCAATTAGATTCTACATTGACGCGCTGTTCCGAATCATAAATCGTGTGCTCGTCACCGATTTCCTCTATCTTACGAACTCTTCCGTCTGGAGTAAATTCGTAGTCCGTATAGTCGTAATCCCAGTCTCCATATTCGTCTTTTTCCTCATGATAATAACGCAAGGACAGTTGGTACAGAAACAAATAGCCCTTCCTATTTCCCTTTTCGTTTTGATAAGGAGAAGGTTCAAAACGATAACTCATAAATGTACGTCCTAATTCATCCAAAAAAGAAACATTACATCCTTCACCTAAGAAAGTAATAAAAGCGTATGGCTGTTTGTTGAATTCCAATAGTGCCGTGACTTCGAAAGGAAATCCCATCTTATCCAAGAGCCTATTGTATTCACCAGGAGTAAAGCCTTTATCCCAAGCCATTTCGGCCATACTTCGGTTTCTTCCATAGGAAAAGCGTGCCCATTGCTCCATAGTATAGCTCTGCATCTCTTTTGGAACACGCTTGGAAACGCGACTTTTATATCTAATGTCATAAACTTCACATGTTTCTTCTTCTGAACAAAGTTTATATATAGCGTAATTCCAATCACGATAGGTTATCTTCAATTCTTCCATAAATGTTGCTTGTCATATTGCTGTCAACTCATCCAAACTTATATTTTCCAATATGCTACATCCGGATTGAGTTGTGAAGCAACTTCGTATTCCTTGTCTTCATCATAATCAAGGTATCCGTCATCATCTAAAAAATATACATTATTTTTATAATTGGCAACTAATGTTTTAAAGAAATGATTTGAGTCTTTAAAAAGGACACCAATACTCTCCTCATCATGAAAAATTTCACATATTTCTCCTGTAAGGCCATTCATTGCAATATAATCAGATGAATAATTACATAGAATTGGGAAATAAATATTGTTCGTTATTTGTGCCAATTTCCTATAATGGGAAATCCACTCATCTATATGTATAAGTAAGAAGCCCGGTATAAAATCCATGTATTTTTGCTCTTCTACATTATATTTTGTTCCCCCTACATTGGAATATACGATCTCAAATAAGTTGGGAATGCTTTGTTCCATTATCTCTTCCAAAATAAAAGACCACCCCCAATTTATTGGTAACAGGCTATTTCTATATCCATTACGGATAGCATCTGATAGCCTAAGGTAATCTAAAAAATCTTTTTCCATATTTCCCCTTTTAATATATACAAAAACTATTCAATGATTTCTATATCAAAATAATCTCCATTACCAATTTCATTATCTTTATAAAATTTACCCAAGTTCCTTCCAACCTCTTGATTTTCTGAACTTGGAACCTCTTTTATTTTTGCACCTTTTCCTCCCTGTTGAGTAGAAGCATAAGGATACTCGTCATAATCAAACCCTTCTTTAGGCCCTCCTTGCTTTTTTCTTATAGCTTTTTGGGCTTCATATCTATTTTTCTTAGCTGCTTTTTTCCCTGCTCCTCTCTTTAATCTAGTAGGTAGCCCTTCCCTTTTAGCTTCTTCTATGAGTTTTACATGATTTGGGTATTTCTTTCGAGATATTTTAAATATCTTACTAATACATTTCTCAGCATTATGCACGAGCCATACCAACGCCCCCACAAAGTAGGTATGCCAATTAGAGACCTCAAAGTTATAAACTTTCCTTGGCCGATACGAGAACTTTACATCTTTTATTTCGATATCTTCTTCATTTCTGCTTCTTATCTTATCGCCTGTTTGCAGATCAGCAGCATCTTTCCAACTGTTGTCTGTAAGGAAAGGATGCTCGGCTGTCGTCTCTATGAATTCCTCTTCCGTGTATAGTTCAACGGTATAATCAATTTCACGAACCATCATCCGGACGATTTCCTGAAATCCTGTTTCACCAGTCAATTCGTTATACGACCAGACCTTGTCACCGGTCTTGATCTCCTTGATGTTCTTCAGGCCGCCAGCCGTATTGATTTTAGTCCCTACGGAGGAAGCAGCAGTGGTCGCACCAAACGATACAAGGCCGGCGATGTCTAAGGCAAGGAACCCGATGTTCATCGCCATCATTCCCCAGTTGCCTTTCATTCCCTCACGGACGGCACCGACGATGGAGCCGACGACGGGAATCAATTCTACGGCATCAAGCCAACCCCAACCCTCATCTTCATCTGTCTTAGACCCCTACTCTTGCAAGGCTTTGATGTCCTCCATTGCATCATCGGGCAGCGGAACCTGACCGCTGGTCACAAACTGTATCTTTCCACCCAGGCTGCAAGGCATATCTGACCTGAACAGGAGAGTCTCTTGACCTTTTATCTATTCGTCATCATCCAATTCCCAAGGAAATTTATACGATTTGTCTTTTTCTTTATCTGCCAATGGCATTAATTCGTCGTCTTTCCAACGTTTCATCTCAAACAAGGAAAGCCAGTCGCCGAATTCAGGATACTTCTGCCAATTAGATTCTACATTGACGCGCTGTTCCGAATCATAAATCGTGTGCTCGTCACCGATTTCCTCTATCTTACGAACTCTTCCGTCTGGAGTAAATTCGTAGTCCGTATAGTCGTAATCCCAGTCTCCATATTCGTCTTTTTCCTCATGATAATACAGCAAGGAAAGTTGATATAGAAACAAATAGCCCTTCCTGTTTCCCTTTTCGTTTTGATAAGGAGAAGGTTCAAAACGATAACTCATATATGTACGTCCTAATTCATCTAAAA
>NZ_CAUTUT010000022.1:0-39820 GCF_963541955.1 Hoylesella pleuritidis
TCATATTTTAAGTTTTACTTTAGGTTTTCCGTAATGGCACACAAATTATTTTACAAAAATAATATAGCCTACCAATTCTGAACGCAAAGATAAGAATAAATAATAGAACAACAAAATTATAGAACGTTAATTTTATTTTTTAGTATAAATTACTAAAGATTTACTTGAAGAAAATAGTAAAACCATCGGGTACATACAAACTATCAGATTTTAATGACCTTGGATTGACCACACTAGTTTCTCTACTATATTGCAAATAGGATTCACCGGGAAACCTTGTTCCATATAGTCGTCCATCACCCTACTGAGGTCGATCTACAGGACACGAACATCGACAAGAATTACGATCGTTTTAGCTGGTATATATATTTAAAAGTATTTTGTTTCCTTACACTTTCTATCGTGTATCAATATGCCAAAATAACAAAAAAATATGATAAGCAATGTGCCTTGCCATAATGGCGAGAGCATAGCTTGCTGTATGTAAATCATCCCTTGTTGGATGTCATTTTTATTATTTGTTTCATTGTACTACTACCAAAGTTTTTTGCTGTCCCAGCGTAGTAAACCGTCATTCTTTTATAACTTTGTATTTGATAATCAAACAGTTACAAACAAGCACTCACTATCATGACTTTTAAGGATACTTTCTTAGCTCGAACTCATATATTACTTAATATTACTGTCCTCTAAAACTTTTTACATCGGATAAGATTAGAAATGATTTCCTTTCTCATTAAGAATCTTTAATGGCTTATGGCAAGTATACAAAAAGGAAGTATAAAATCCTTTTATTTCATTAAGGGGGCTTTTTCTTTTATAGCCTTTGCCTCTCGGGTTAATACTAACACTCATTTGAAGAACAAGTCAGTAACGCAGTTTCAATGCCCCCGATGGGATACCGTGTATGATTAATTTCGATTGTTAGCACTGTACTTCATTTGTAAAGATACTTTTGATTTCAATAAATGGATATAGGTGGAAGTGTACTTAAAGTCTCGATTATGAACGGCATTTACATCAGTAGAAAACACCACAAACACAACAACCCGCACTTCGATGCGCAACCATACCTACAAAACAGGTGGCGACTTTATGTGGGAGGTTAACGACTTAATCTGGGGGGGGGGGAAACAGTAACGGCTCGTGTAAAAAGCTCAACGAGCGACATTACTAAAACGCAGCCCAGAGCCAAGTTTATGGTATACGGCGAATATAAGAACCCAACTTGTGTATTACACCGGTGCAAATACAACTAATGGTTTAGATGTAAATATTGCTACCCAGCAGACACAAGAAAAGCCTAATGATACTAAACACTTCGGTACAAGTGGCGATTGCGGAGCGGCAATAACACACAAAGTGGGCAATCAGTTCGAGTTCGAACTCAAACACAAGGCAAGTTATCTCTGCTTCCTGCCCCGCATCACCAATGCTGCCCTTGCTTCCAATGTATTCCTCACCAAGATTGTGGTAAAGAGCAACCATAATACCGCCGGCAAATATGGGCTTTACCTCGACGGACTTAAAGGTGAAGGCAATGCAAAGGAAATCACCCTCACCACCAAAGGCAGTGGCCAAGTACCGGGACCATGGGATACTGGAAGTACTAAAAACCAAACTTCTGTTACGGCTCCTGGTTTTCCCATCAGTTCCTATACTGATGTAGCCAACGCTGCCTATATGGTCATTGCACCGGGTAAGCACACACTTACAATAGACTATCACATTGAAGACCCTGTAACAAAAGTAAAAGGTATTATAACCAAAACACTCGCTGCAAACGATTTTAAAGCAAATATGGTCTACGACATCTCGGCAAACCTTACACCGAAGGATTACAGTGCAAACTACTATATGTGGAACGCCTTAGAAGCTACTTGGACAGAAAAATCTCACCTGTTTATTCCTTATGGTCCTGCAATAAGTGGACAATATCCTTTAATAGGGACCAACAGATGATATAATACAAATATAGGAGTGACAGTAAGTGCTACGGCTTCCGCAAAAGAATGTCCAACTATTAATGAATTGGCTTACTATGCTTTCCAAGGGCACCCATCTTGGGATGGCGATATAACGTGGTCTATGCACAAGCATCTCTATAAAGGCGGAATGTGGTTCTTGAAACGCAGCAATATTCCTAATTTTAATAAGAACGAATATGGAGGAAAGAGTTTGCTTAATACTTGTCCTAATCCTTGGGTAGAAAGCTATCCTGCTTGGCATAAAATACCTGCACAGGGTCGTCCTTCCGATTTAGACAAATATTTCTTCTTGCCTGCAACTGGATTTTGTGGTGATCAAACAACAAACTACGAGTTCCGAACATTAACAAGTGGATATTACGGAGCTTATTGGTCATCAAATTCGCGTACCAATACCCAAAGTTTCTTGTTACACTTCTTAAATACAACCGTTGGTATCGATTCTGATGACCGCTATTGGTCATATATCCAAGAATCAACTTGGTTTAAATAACGCGAAATCACGGTGTTTCCACACCATAGAAAGCTGTCCTTCTCTAAGGAGCTATGCTTTTTACCGTAAAAAGCTATACTCCTTATCCTAAAAAGCTATGCTCTTTACAAACAAGGAAGGAGAACTTAAAAAACAGAAGATAATGTCAGTAAGAAACAAACTCTATCAGGAGAAGTGCACCGGCAACCCAAAGAAAGGGAAATGGTATGCGCGCGCCGTTATCAACGATGTGGTGGGACTCGAAGAAATAAGCCAAGAGATACTAGACAACACCACCGCTAAGCAAGCCGACGTATACGCTGTACTGAAAGAATTAGACAATGTAATGGGCCAACACCTCAAAAACGGCGACCGCGTGGTGCTTAACGGCTTCGGGTCGTTTAAGATGGGACTGAAAACTACAGCAGCCGAAACCGCCAAAGACTTCACCCCGCAGAAAAACATTGTGGGCGCACGTCTCAATTCCTAACCCGAAACCCACTGGACCGCTACCGACCGCACACGCCGCAAGCAGTTTATACAAAGCATAGAGGTGCGGCAGATGGCCGAAAGCAAAACCAAAGAAAAGACACCGAAAAAGCCCTAACAGTTGAACAATAAAAAACAAATAAAATGAAAAAGAAAACCATACTGTCCGTATTCACCTTTGCTGCCCTTGCCCTCTTTATGGCAAGTTGCACAAACGACGATGCGACAAACCAGAAAGGCAATGACGGCTATACGACATTTGCCATAAGACAACCCTCGGTTGGCCTTTCAACCATCCGCACTTCGATGCAAGACCACCTGTACCAAACTGGTATGAAGTTCGTGTGGGAAAAAGGCGACCATATTTGGGTAGAACAAATCGGAGATAATCGTATCAAGAGTACAGCTATCAACATTAATGGTACACAGGCAACAGCACAGTTCCTCGTGCCCGGTACCATCACAAACTCTGACTGCCCCATGTACTATACAAACGCATTGCCTAACGATGATGGTTATTACGTAACCATTGACAACACGCAGACACAGCCCACGCCCAACAACAGCAAACATTTCGGCACATCGGGCGACTACAGAACGGCAACTACTGGAAAAGTAGGCGATACATTTGAATTTATGCTCGAACACAAAGCTGCTTACGTTCCTGCCTTACAACTCTGCATACAAGAACGAGAATAAACGTGTTATGTCGATTACCGTAAAGAGTACAGGCAAAACTCTCGCAGGTACATACAAATTCGATGACAGAGGACTGTCTAATACTCCTGTCAGTGACGCTTCCTATACCATTTCTATGAATTTCCAACCCAATGGACTTAAACTTGATAAAAAAATCAACAAGGATTTGAATGCAATGACAATGGTAGTTGCACCCGGAAAATATCAGAAATTGGAAATAACATATACTGTAAAAAACTTGGATAATAACTTGATTAAAACGAAAGTCAAGACCTATAAAAATATTACACTTATGGAAGGAAAGAACCATAAAGTGCAAGATGATATAGATATGTCACTAAATGGAGATGCCGGAAACATCGAGCAGGGAGGCTCTATTAACCATGCTAAACAGGACCTCTGGGACAAGGATAAATAAAAAGAAAGTCGTCCGAGGAAAAATGTAGAAGGAATAGACAGAACAAATTTACAAAAGGGAAAAAAGAAAACAGAACAAAATGATGAGACAGAAGATATTTACTTTATCAGCTATGGCAGCTCTGCTGTTCTTAGCGGTAGGGTGTACGAACAACGACGGCGTACAGGAAAATGGAAAGGGAGACAGTGGGAAGAATGAGGAAGCTGTGGCTATCTTCGAGAGCAAGGCTCCCACAACCGAGACATCGCAGGATGTGACACGCACGAGCATCACCCATCAAGTATCAAAGGGAGCGACAGCCTATTGGTCACCCGGAGACTGTATTTGGGTGGAAGAAGACGACAAGTCAATAAATAAAAGCGCTCCGGCCACCCGCCTTGACGGAAATCCTATTAAAGGCGACAAAAGCCAAGAGGAAAAGGATGCAATGTTCAAGCTTACGAGAGGAAAATACACGCAGCCTGGACACAAAATACGCTACACATGTACAGGAAGCATCAACGGAAAGTCTCCTCGTAAGGTAACCATTGCCGGTACACAGACACAAGACAAACCCAACAATGCCGACCATATTGGTCATGATGGCGACTGCGGAGTGGCTGTTGCGAAAGAAGACATACACAGAAAATACAATTTCACACTCCAACACAAAGCGTCCTATCTCTGCTTTATGCCGTATATTAAAGATGCTGGACTTGCTAATAATATATTCCTCACCAAGATAGTTGTAACCTCAAACAAGAACAACATCGCAGGTGAATATGGTTTTGACGATAACGGCCTTACTGGACCAGGTGCACTGAAACAGATAACCCTCTTTACAAGGGGAGCGGCAAAGTCAATAGCCCGTGGAATATAGCCAACAACGTTTTTATCAGGTCGATCGTCCTGGCTTTAGTATAGTAGATTATGCTCACGGCATTACTTAGTTCCGCCTTTCAAGGATTTCTTACTTTCATAAATTTCTGAACTCCAAGGATTTCTTAATAATATTAAGGAGTAATAAAACAGTTTTATATGATGAGCAATGTCCTTGCCATAGTGGCGAGGACATTGCTCATCATATTCTTTAAACATCAGCACACGAGGAAAGCGTATCGTTGGAATAAATCGACAAAAATGCTTGAGACTTCCCATTCATTTGTATTACATCCACATACAATATAATAAGAATGGATTGGGAAATGGGAATTATGACAGTAAGAAAGTTGGTATCATTCAGGTTGGACGCTGCTCTGTTTGAAATACTGAAGCGCTATGCCAAGACAGACAACCGCAACATAAATAACTAGGTGGAGAGCGTACTACTCGATACTATATACTATGAGTAGAATGAAGAAACGAAGATTGCCATAGATTTTATTCATAATCGTCGACAACGGCGTTAATGAAGTCCATCATCGGTTTGGCAACTTGAAACGTCTTCACAATTTCATCCAACCAGCAGTCGCCTTCAAAGAAAGTATCGGACACACGAGTCCAAGAACAATAATCTTTCATTCGCAAATATTGAATAAACTCATAATCACGTGGAAATCCACTCGGCGCTGTTTTCAATAACTCCAAACCAAATCCCTTAGTAGAATTCTCCCATTTTCCTTCGCCAGGACGACCAAAAAGTTTGATAAACGACGTATTCTCCACTCGGCGACGCCATTCTTCAATATTGCTCATAATTTCATTCCGACACGATGTCAGAATGTTTGTAGGTAACCAATAACCGCCGACAGCCACCAGACAGTTACCCGGCTCGAGATGGAGATAATATCCGCCGCGTAACGCTTTCTTACCACGTGCACAGATATAAGCTCCGAGATGATTCTTATAGGGTGACTTATCTGGTGAGAATCGAGTATCGCGATTGAATCTATATACACAATCTTTCACTTGCAGATGGGCAATTTCAGGATCGAACTCAGAGATTCGTGCAATGGCTTCAGCAATCCCTGCCTCAAAGTCTACACGACATTCAGAATATTCTTTCTTGTGTTCTAAAAACCAAGAACGATTGTTGTTAGCTGTCAACTCTGTGAGAAAAGCCAGTATTCTTTTAGCTTGCATTGTTATTTCAATTTAGAATTTTCGAATAATTTGGGACAAAACGAATCGAAAGGGCAGTCTGCACAGTGCGGCATCCGACTCGTACAAATATACCGTCCGTGCAAAAGCAACCAGTGATGAGCGTTGGGTATATCTACTTCAGGAATATTCTTAATCAATTCCTGTTCCACTTTATAAGGTGTATCTGCTGTTTTCGGGACCAATCCTAAACGATGACTCACTCTATAAACGTGCGTATCGACTGCCATCGTAGCTTTGCCAAACCACACGGCTTGCAAAACATTGGCCGTCTTTCGCCCCACACCGGGCAATTTGATGAGATCTTCCATCCGATTGGGAAGCTCTCCACCGAAATCATTTACGATCATTCGCGCCATTCCGATCAAATGTTTTGCCTTCGCATTTGGATAAGAAACGCTTTTGATATAAGGAAAAACATCTTCGGGTTCGACTGCCGCCATCGTCTCTGCCGTAGGATAATGGCGGAATAATTCGGGTGTAATCTGATTGACACGCTTATCTGTACACTGGGCACTGAGCAATGTTGAAACAATTAATTGGAATGCACTTCCAAACTCCAACTCTGTCGACACACGCGGCATCTTCACACGATAATAATTCAAAACGTATTTGTATCTATCTTGCCTTGTCATACGACAAAAGTACAAAAAAGCTTCGTAATATGCAAAAGATTTTACAAATTCAATGATTTTTATATGGTATGACTGGAATATACACATATAAGACGCTATTAAAAAAATCCTTTTGAAGAATACAACAGATGTGAGACTTCATTGGAGACTCTTTTGATACTTACAATAAGTACACTATCTAAGAAACAATGATTTCCACAAAAGAGAACAAAAGGGATATGTCATTCTATAGCATATCCCCTTTGTTCTTGAAAAGTATCATTCAAATCTTTTCAGACACCTTCGATTCATCAGCAATTTTACCTGTTTTTTTGATCTGGACTTTCTCTTTAGCAGAAATTTTTACCTTATTTACTTTTGCTTTCAATTTGTTTTCAGCTGCCTGCATCTTCTCTATCTTAGTTTGCAAACGGATGATTTCTTTCTCTTTCATCTCAATTTCATTGTCCTGATTTTTAATCGTAGTGAGTAAACTGTTGAGTTCGTCATTGTCGATTTCTTCGGGATAAAGACTATTAACACGGTTGATAAAGTCACCGAGAATATTCATATAGTTGGTGAACGCGTCGAATGGGCTGTTGTATATGCCACGATCAATACCCACGTTAGAGGCTTTCGTCGTCATAAAACGAAAATTGTTGGAGGCCTGCAAATAGTCCCAATCCACATTAATGCGTGGATCGTTAGCAATACGAACTCGATCTGCCACGCTATACAGCTTATTGAACGCTTCACGCTGCATCGGATTACCTAACCAGCTGCTAACATCTCGCTCTTCATCAGTCCACGAAAGCGTGTCAGGAACGTCGAGTGTACCGACACTCTTCATTTTCATACAGAGTTCTGAGGGAGTAGAGAATGTGATATCTTTGGCCTTGGCACAGACTGGAAGTGCTTTAATAAATTCCAAGATGTTGCTTGACAAGGGTTGTGCAATACCCAATGCCGAAAGTTCCATAAAGATATTGATTACCTGCTCTTCATCGGGCAGTGCAGCAATCCGATCAATGTAATTATCGGCAAACAACGGATAGCCGGGCCAGTCGCTGTTATTAAACCGCAATGAAATGTCGTCACTGAGATTGACATCGCGAAGTAAAAGTTTGAGATGTGGGGCAAGGGCACAGTTATAAATATAATGAGGCGACTTCCAACCCAACACGTGTTTAGCTCCCTCGGTTAACATTCCTTTGAATCCCATTCGAGCAGCCTGCAAACCAATGTCGTCACTATAAATCAGAGACGAATTGCGCAGAACTTTCGGCATCTGTCCGAAATATTCCTTCATTTTTTCGCACTGTTTCTTGACATCCCGCGAGAAACTCTCTTCATTAGTCAACGAAGACAAACCATGCGAATAGGGTTCGGCCAAAAACTCTATACAACCGGTTTCATTAAGTTGCTGTAACTTTTCCAAGACCTGAGGTGCGTGCATTTCAAGTTGTTCCACACCGACACCTGATAGTGAGAATGCCACCTTAAAATATCTATCGCTGGCTTTGATCATCTCTTCCAGTGTGTTAAGTGCCGGCATATACGAGCGCTCTGCAATATCGGCAATGCTACGTTCATTCTCAAAATCATCATAGTAATAATGATCCGTACCAATATCAAAAAAGCGATAACGCTTGAGGTGAATGATTTGGTGTATTTCAAAATATAAACAAATTGTCTTCATCAGTTTATGGATTTATTGTTAATCTTATATTCATTACTTCTTACTGGCGGTTCAATGCTCGCTCATAAAGTTCACGAATCCACAGCCCTACCTTTTCCCACGTAATTTGGTCAACCTCTTTCTTTCCTTCATCCTGTAAATAATGAAATAAACTCTCATTATGACAGATGCTATACATTGCGTCTGCCAATGCGTGGATATCCCAATAATCAACCTTGATACAATTATTAAGAATTTCAGCACAACCACTCTGCTTGGAGATAATTGAAGGAGTTCCGCATTGCATTGCTTCGAGCGGTGATATACCGAAAGGCTCAC
The DNA here is from genome assembly GCF_963541955.1 of Hoylesella pleuritidis. Taxonomy (NCBI): domain Bacteria; kingdom Pseudomonadati; phylum Bacteroidota; class Bacteroidia; order Bacteroidales; family Prevotellaceae; genus Hoylesella; species Hoylesella pleuritidis. The sequence continues at coordinate 8,777 of NZ_CAUTUT010000022.1, forward strand.
TTACAGACGGCATCACATAGACATCAGAATCTTTCAGACACGCATACACTTGCTTGCCTTTCATAAATCCGGGGAAATGGAAACGGTCTGCAATGCCGCGTTCAGCCGCAAGATAAATCATCTGATCCATCATATCGCCCGAACCCGCCATACAGAAGCGTACATTCCGAGTGCGCTGAAGTACCATATTAGCAGCTTCGACGAAATATTCAGGTCCTTTTTGCATTGTCAGTCGACCTAAAAATGTAACCACTTTCTCCTTATTCGTATGATCCGGACGCGGAATCTCCTGTAATTCTTGTCGTAAAGGATAGACTGCATTGTGTACAGTGAAACACTTGCGAGGGTCTTGATGATATTGATTAATTACGGTCTGACGAGTCAATTCTGACACGCACATGATACAATCGGCATTGTCCATCCCGTCTTTCTCAATTGAATAGACCGTAGGATTGACGTGCCCGCGAGAGCGATCGAAGTCGGTTGCGTGAACGTGAATGCACAGAGGTTTTCCCGACACCTGTTTGGTGTGGATACCAGCAGGATAAGTAAGCCAGTCGTGTGCGTGAATGATATCATAATCCAACGTGCGGGCCACCACACCGGCAACAATGGAATAGTTGTTGATTTCATTGTGCAAATTATCTGGATAACGGCCCGAAAATCCCATACAACCTAAATCGTCGAGACTCATATAATTGAAATCAGAATAAATATGTTCGCGAAGTCGGAAATACATATCTGTACCCATAACATTACCCACGCGCTGTTTGACATAATCGGCATTAACATCGCGCCACCCAAGAGGCACGCAATTCATCGCAATGATGTTGGCCGCAGTCTTGTCTTCATCCCCCCACGGTTTCGGTAAACAAAAGGTAATATCCATATCTCCCTGTGCATGCAAACCTTCTGTAATTCCGAAACTGGCCGTTCCAAGGCCTCCGAGGATATGAGGAGGATACTCCCATCCAAACATTAATACTTTCATTGTCAGTTCCTCCTTTCTAATAATGATACTTCTCAAGCAATTCCAACGTACGCAATATCTCTGCTACATTGACAGCAAACGATATTCCGCCACGTCCCGAGAACGGTGGATTACCGTCAAAGAGTTCAGGTATCGTACCAATACAATGACTGAACACTTCGTCTTCATAACCTACCATCTGTCGTTCGATAAAACTCAAGCGAGTCCGCTTATATAGTTTGAGACAGGCCTCCATATAGAAACCACCCAACCAAGGCCAAGCTGTACCTTGATGATAGGCATAATCTCGCTGTGTCTGTGGCCCGACATAAATAGGATTATAGCCTCCACTCTTCGGAGAAAGTGAACGCAGCCCCTTAGGAGTAAGGAGTTCACGTGTACAGACATCCCAAACACTCTTCTTTTGATCCTGACTCAATGGCGAATAATCTAATGCCACAGCGAAGATCATATTGGGGCGTACACTCCAATCCATCATATTCCCGTCTACATAGTCAAATAAATAGCCATACTCATTCAAAAATGTATCAACGAAAGACTTCTGACACAGCTCGGCCAAAGCTTCATAACGAGCTACATTTTCAGTCTCATTATTCTGTTCTGCCATCGCTGTTGCAAATTTGAGCGCATTATACCACAGCGCATTAAACTCAACAATATAGCCTGTTCGAGGAACAATCGGACGACCGTTTGCCATTGAATTCATCCACGTAACTGCTCGATCACGACCTTCAGTATGCAGCAATCCATTAGAATCAAGGCGAAGATTAGGATGGTTTCCCTCTTCGATGAAATGAATCATATCCTTCAACAACTTGCCATACATTTGCAAACATTTTTCATTGCCTACTTCTTTGGCATATTGCTGAATAGCCCAAACACACCATAATAGGACATCCGGCTGCTCTATCTCATAAAGTTTAACTGTTAAAGGTTCACCGTTCATAAACTCTCTAAGCCCTCTCTCGGCCGTCTTCATCACAAGCTCAAAATAGTCTTGCTCCTCAATGGCAAGTGTCAGTCCCGGTAAAGCAATGAATGTGTCGCGCGCACGGCATTTGAACCACGGATAACCCGCGAGCAGATAACGGTCATCATTCTTCATACTGATATGGAACTGATGGGCTGCATTGACCAAACAATGGAAGAAATTATCACGCGGGTTGCGCTCATTCACCTCGTCATCAAAAAGTTTCTTTAAACTTCCCGACTTTATTTCAGCCGTAGATGCAGCAAAAACGATACTCTCCCCTTTCCGAATATTCATCTCAAAATAGCCGGGAACATATAAATCTTCATTCGAAGCATAACCACGCTCCTGCTCTTTCGGATACTCTACACCTCTGTACCAGTCAGGTTGAAAAACGAATTCGTTCTTTTTATTGAACTGCATATATAGGTCCGGATAGCCCGCATACATACAAGTTTTGATTCCATTGTCCACAGAAAAGTAACTTCGGCTGGCTGTTGTATTCTCATGCGTAAACTGACGGACGCTTCGAAACGCCAAGAATGGTCGAAAACGCAGTGTCGTTGCAGAATGCGCATCTACCAAGGTGTAACGCAACAGAATTCTGTCTTCATAATGTTGAAAGACAACTTCTTTCTTCAACAGTACACCACCGACGCGATAAAGCGTAGTAGGTACTTTGTCACAATCAAACTCCCGAATGTATTTATGACCTTTCGGACTGTAATTATTACCTTGATACTTATGCAGTCCCAAATTAAATTCGGCTCCGTGTTGAATCACCGTAACATCCAAAGACGACAGTAAGACGTGATTCTCGTCATCCAATTCCGGAACAGGAACGACAAGAAGTCCGTGATACTTACGCGTGTTACAGTCCACTATCGTTGAACAGGAATAGGCACCGGACCTGTTTGTACGGAGCAATTCCTTGGACAACGACTCTTCAAGGTTAGTCATCAGAGCTTTCTCGAATCGCAGATAACTCATAATCGGTCTGTTAAGGTTTAATGTTTAATACTCAGTTCTGCCGGGAGCGAACGCTTGTTGTCCGTCCACAAACCCGCTCTCAAAAGTACAAAATTTTACGCTTTATACAAAATAAATACCTGTTTTATTTGAAGAAAACAGCTGTTTTGTGTTTTACGATATAAAAATCTGCATCTATTTTATTGTATATAATGTTTTTTTTGTATTTTTGCAATTAGGATACTAAAAGCAAACAAGATAGAGATTCAAGATTAATCATATGACTTCAAAAGACGATTTGATCAAGATTGACATTGCCGATGCAATTTCAAAGTTATGGGCGCCAATGACCGAAGAACAGCAACAGATGCTCTTTGAACATATTACTGTCCGTCGATTCAAAAAGAACGAAGTCATATATAAAGATTCGGAATATCCTCGGAATATGTTATGCCTGTTCCAAGGTAAAGTAAAAATCTATAAGGACGGTATCAGTGGGAAGAATCAAATATTAAGAGTAATCAAGCCTATCGACTTCTTCGGTTTCAGAGCTTACTTCGCCGAAGAACGATATCGAACAGCAGGAATGGCTTTAGAACCATCGGCCATTGCTTTCATTCCTATTGAGATTATAATAGAACTGTTGAAAGAGAATTACCATATCAGCCTTTTCTTTATCCGAAATCTATCCAAAGAGTTAGGTGCTTCAGACGATCGAACCGTCAGTCTCACCCAAAAGCATATTCGCGGACGCTTGGCCGAGGCTTTGCTTTTCCTTAAAGACAGCTACGGAGTAGAAAAAGACGGATCTACACTGAGTATTTATCTGAGCCGCGAAGACTTGGCCAACTTGTCTAATATGACCACAAGTAACGCCATACGGACACTTTCCGGCTTTGCCGGCGAGAAACTCATCGCCATCGACGGACGTAAAATCAAAATCATTCAGGATGAAGAATTACGCCGAATATCCAAAATCGGTTAATCGGGAATTAAGAAATTAATGACCTCTTGTTCCACTTTGATACGAAAACTCCCCACTGGTGTGTTCATCAATCTTCCGTCAAGCCCTACCAAAGCATGCTGTGTCTCAATAACATCTATCTCCCTTGTACGATAAGGATGTACACTGCGATGATTTAAAAACTTACCTCTTAAGAACAGATAGAAACCTTCTATCAATTGCATCATCTCTGGGTGATAGACCACCGAAACATCAAGCAAACCATTATACGGCACGGCATTCGGTGTCTGTCCATATCCCAGAGCATTCCCCACACATACAGTCATCACCTTTCTCTTAATGACATCCGTATTGATTCTGAGTATCATCTTATAGTCTAAACGCTGAAACAGCATCAAAATAAATGAAAAAATGAAAGACAATGTGCGCGATCCAAGCAGATGTCGAGTCTTTCTGCGCAGATTCATAATGGCTGCAATCAACCCAATATTGACACAATTCAAGAAGTAACGATGGCAAGCCTCACCGTTTTTGTTCTTATAATTGATTCTTCCTAAGTCTATTTTTCTGACACGATGGCGCTTTAACCAAGCTACAGACTGTTCCACTTCACCCTCTTTAAAGCCCCAGAAATGTGCAAAATCATTCATCACGCCATTAGGAATAACTCCAAGTGCAATTTGATTTCGTGTGTCGGCATCCACTTGCATCAGACAATTCACGGCATCATTCAGGGCAGAATCCCCTCCTGCAATAATGATTGTCTTATACCCGTTGTTGATCATCATCTTGACAAGGCGTTCTACACTGCCCATACTTTCACTCTGCACATAATCGAAATCAATTTGATTCTCGTGCAGACACTTTTCTATCCGTTCCCAACGTTTTTGCTGACGCAATGTATTTTTAGGGCAATAAAGTATCCCCCATCGTGTCTCATTCATTGCCATAACTCTTTAATTATTTTTATTTTGTTCATCATCGGTTGCTCAGCTTCTATCCAATGAATATGAAAACCTCTCCTTTCCATTCCGCGAAACCATGTCATCTGTCGTTTGGCAAACTGATGAATGGCTATTTCCAAACTGCGAAACATTTCGTCATAAGACCATTTCCCTATAATATATTCTGTAATAAACTTATATTCAAGACCATAGTAGATCAAGTCTTCTGCCGGTATCCCCTCATTCAACAGTCCCTGGATTTCATCAATCATTCCGTTTTCCAAACGCTGTTTCAACCGTTTTGTAATCTTCTCTCGCCTTCTATCACGATCAAGATTCAATCCAATAATCAGCGAATCAATAGTCGGCATTAGTCTTTCCTGCATCGGATGCTCCCAATTGTAAGTTTCGATCTCAATGGCACGGATAGCTCGCTGAGCCGTATCTACATCTGTCCGATTGTGCATTGAAGTGTGATTGCGAGTTTTTAAATCGGCAAGTATTGTCGTCAATTCATCTATATGCTTATTTGCAAGACGGCTGCGCAACTCCGGATTCTGCGGTACCGGCGATAGAGAATAGCCTTTTAAGACGGCTTCTACATATAATCCTGTTCCGCCACACAAAATCGGAGCCACTCCTTTTGACATCAAACTCTGATAAACCTTGCGAAAATCCTCTTGATATTTAAATAGGTTATATTTAGTACCGGGCTCTGTTATGTCTATCAAATGATGAGGAATCGTTTGTCCGTTCAGCGTATAATCTGCTAAATCTTTACCCGTTCCGATATCCATCCGACGATAAACCTGTCGACTGTCGGCGCTGATAATCTCTGCATTACCGATGTCGAATGCCAACTCGGCAGCCAATGTTGTCTTTCCACTGGCCGTCGGTCCTATAATGGTTATCATCTTTTGCATATCTATCCGGTAGTGGGCAAGTAAACGAAGCTAACCTATTGACAAATGATTACACCAATTTAAGGCTCTAATTTGCATCTTATTATTATAAATCATCTATTCTCTTCACGACTTGTTAACTTATTCTCTCGTCTACTCATCCACTTGTTTTCTCGTCTACTCATTTTAATCTCTGTGTGCAAAAATAATAAAAAAAAGTCATCCGACAAATATCGGATGACCTTTTCGTATGGTTTTATAGTGAAATTGATTAGCCGTTAACCTTAGCCATATGCTTAATCAACTCTACAACCTTGTGAGAATAACCGATTTCGTTATCATACCAAGATACGACTTTCACAAAAGTATCGGTCAAAGCGATACCAGCTTTTGCGTCGAAGATAGAGGTACGAGCGTCACCAAGGAAATCCGAAGAAACAACAGCCTCTTCCGTGTAACCTAATACGCCTTTCAATTCACCCTCGGAAGCATCTTTCATTGCCTTGCAAATCTCGTCATAAGAAGCTGCTTTCTTCAAGTTGACTGTCAAATCGACAACAGAAACGTCCAAAGTCGGTACACGCATAGACATTCCAGTCAGTTTACCGTTGAGCTCAGGAATAACTTTTCCCACGGCCTTTGCAGCACCGGTAGAAGACGGAATAATATTGCCGGAAGCAGCACGACCACCGCGCCAATCCTTCAAAGAAGGTCCGTCAACAGTCTTCTGAGTTGCAGTTGTAGAGTGAACAGTCGTCATCAAACCATCAGTGATACCGAACTTATCATTCAAAACCTTAGCGATAGGAGCCAAACAGTTGGTTGTGCAAGATGCATTAGAAACGAACTGCGTACCCTTAACATATTTGTCGAAGTTTACACCGCATACGAACATCGGCGTGTCGTCCTTAGAAGGAGCAGACATAACGACGTATTTAGCACCTGCATCGAGGTGACCCTGAGACTTCTCTTTGGTTAAGAAGAGACCAGTAGACTCAACAACGTATTCAGCACCAACCTCATTCCACTTCAAGTCAGCGGGGTTGCGCTCCGCAGTTACGCGGATTACATTACCGTTAACAATGAGCTGAGACTTCTCTACATCAGCTTTGATTGTACCCTGAAACTGTCCGTGCATCGTGTCATACTTCAGCATATAAGCTAAATAATCAACTGGACAAAGGTCGTTAATACCTACTACAACGACATCTTTTGCGTTTGCTTCTTCCAAAGTTGCACGAAAAACAAAGCGACCGATACGGCCGAATCCGTTAATACCAATTTTAATCATTTTACTTCCTATCTTTTTTAAAGAGTTAAAAACTTCTACCTATTTTGTTATCTTTTATTGCTTTTACCTTCGGCAAAACTCAAATATTTCGCCATTAAGTACTTTTTCTCTTATTTTGTGCCGCAAAGATACGAAAAAGTTCTTATATTTGCAACTGATTTCAGTATTAAATAATAATAAAAAGTAAAAGTATGAGCAATTTTCTAAATGAGTTTAAAGCATTCGCAATGCGCGGAAATGTCCTTGATTTAGCTGTCGGTGTAATCATCGGCGGTGCATTTGGCAAGATTGTCAGTTCATTGGTAGACAACATTCTTATGCCAATCATCGGCACACTGACAGGCGGTGTCGATTTCTCCGGCCTTGCTATCACTGTTGGAAGTGCCCAAATCAAATACGGAATGTTCATTCAAAACATCATCGATTTCTTGATTATAGCCTTCTGTATTTTCCTTTTTATCAAGGGAATCAATAAAGTTACGGCCAAGAAAGAACCGGAAGCAGAGGCTCCCACAGCACCGGAACCAAGTGCAGAAGAACGTTTACTCACCGAAATCCGCGATCTTTTAAAGGCCAAAGGATAAAAAGGTGAAAGGATAAAAGGATTAGGCAAGAGCGATCGAGTTTTCAGAGAAAAGGACAAAAGGTCCAAATAAAGAACAAATAATATCAGCTTATTTTCCAAATATAATAGAGCCTATACCCTACTCTATCTGTCCACTTTTTATCCTTTCATATTCTCACTTTTAATCAACCGTTAATCGCACTGCGAGAAGCCGTTAAACGGCGTGCGATTAACGGTTAATCGTTTTACAATTAACCGTTAATTGAAACGCGATTTCTATTTTATTGATTTTCAGAAAGATACGAAATAAGACAAAACTGTTTTCTCTTTCAGAAAGTAAAAAAGCAGAATGGAGCTTTAAATTGAAAAGAAACTTGCTCCCATCCTTATCAAGGATTTAATCATTTTTATACAATTCAAGTAACAAATGTTACCTTGTCTTTCACGTCAAAGCCATATTTTTGCACAAAATCATATAGAAATGAATGAGGAGATTCAGGCATTAATCAGTCAGTTAGGTCGACAGACCAATGATAAAGAGATTATAAACACGATGCAGAAAGTAATGAAACAATTGCTGGAACATTATGCCGTAAGTGTTTGCGGAGTAACGATTTATCCATTAGAGATAGAAAGTTATTTTACACGTAACGGTGTATTTGAGGATTATTATGTACACAACAACGATCTGCAAATGAATAATTACGGGCGGCTCTATATCCACCGACGCAGCAGAAGCGCTGATGCAAGCTATAAAGCAGATAATCGTGTATGTATGGGTATCTGTTTATCAGACAGCAACACCTATTATTATAGCACGCTGATACGCAGTGCCGTGATGCAAGACGGAACAAAAGTTTTCGGACCTAACAACGTATTGGCTCACATTGTGCATCAAATTAACGAGCGAGAACAAAAAATCGAGCCTGCATTTTTCGGTCATCCACGACACGGAAGCAGTAAAATGGCGGTTTATTTCCCAGAAATGGAGACCGCTCCCGCACTGACTCGCATTGATGATAACACCGACCCGAGGGACAATCAAAATACATTTTACGCCACACGCGTGGGTCTCGGCAACGACAAACCTTATTACAGAGACTTGCCATTGCGTGCACTCACGGGCCAACTCACAGTGGAATACAAGTACAAAGAGAAGAAAAAGATTAAAGAACTAAATGATACAATAACATTATGACACACAGCAGATATGCTTTCGAACAATGGCCGTTGGACCTCCTCACGGATTATGCCTTGAAAATTCATCATCGGGGTATCCGTCGGGAGGGTCCCGTCACATTGGAATTAATTGCCAAAATGTGCGCCGAACATCCCGAAGATAATCCGGCTCTTGATGAGATCAGTGCACTATTTACAGAGTCGATCAATGCATTGGAGAGTCATTTACAGAAAGAAGAGAATGTCTTATTCCCCTATTTCTACGAGTTTTTCGATGCAGTAGCACACCGAAGACCGATTGAACCATTTCATTGCGGCACGGTTCAAGCTCCTATTCAGATGATGATGATGGAACACGATGACGAATTGCTGCGGCAAAATAGAATCCAAGTGCTGACAAATGATTTCTCGGCCGATACCGACACGAGTGACAACTATAAGACATTGGTATCTCGGTTGCACGATTTTTACGAAGCATTATTAGAACATACATACATCGAAAATGAAATTATCTTTCCTGGTTTCATCCGCTTGGAAGCTGAGAATTTAATATAAAACCTGTACCAAAACGCGCCTGAGGATATTTGTTTCTTATTTTTTCTTCGTATCTTTGCACTTAATTCTATGACCCATTAACGAAAAAAACGAAACCTTATGACAGGTAATAAATACGTGATTACATTCGGATTATGGCTGACTGTAACGTTTGGTGCACAGGCTCAGAAGCCGGTCGAATATGTAGATCCATTCATCGGTACCACCAATTTCAGTGTTTGCAATCCCGGAGCAGTATGTCCCAATGGCTTGATGTCGGTCGTTCCGTTTAATGTAATGGGTTCCGACCTGAATGTTTACGACAAAGACGCCCGCTGGTGGTCGGCTCCCTACGAGTTCAACAATAAGTATTTCACTGGCTTTGCGCACGTGACGCTAAGCGGAGTAGGCTGTCCCGAACTCGGTACACTGCTGCTGATGCCCACGGCGGGAGCGTTAGACGTAGATTATCGCCATTACGGTTCTACTTACAGCGGTGAGCAAGCAGTGCCCGGATATTATGCAAACAAACTTGATAAATATGGAATCAAATGCGAAGTAACTTCCACCTTACGTTCGTCTATCGAGCGATTCACCTTTCGTAAAGGACAAGGAAACATCCTGCTCAATATTGGTGATGGACTTACCAACGAAGTCGGGGGAATGGTGAAACGCGTCAGCGACACTGAAATCGAGGGATTCCGACTCTTAGGAACGTTCTGTTATAACTCGCAAGCTGTGTTCCCGATGTATTTTGTGATGCGCGTGAACAAGCAACCCACAGAGACCGGTTATTGGAAAAAGCAGCCAACAATGACCGGAGTAAAAGGACAATGGGACACAGACAACGGTAAATACAAACTGTATAAGCACTACGGACGCGAGATGGCAGGCAATGAAATAGGCTATTATTTCAGCTTCGATTGCGCTGAAAGCGAGCAAATAGAAGTGCAGATGGGTGTCTCGTTTGTGTCAATTGCCAATGCACGCGAGAATCTAACAGCCGAACAGCCTACCGTCGACTTCGACAACGTGCGGCGAAAAGCCCATAACCAGTGGAACAAGACGCTGAGCCGAATCACCGTAGAGGGCGGCACCGAGGCCCAGCGGCGTATCTTCTACACAGCACTCTACCATACCCAACTGCATCCCAATATTTTGCAGGATGTAAACGGACAATACCCCAAGATGGAAAGTGCAGAAATCGGCACCACCCGAGGTAATCGCTACACCGTTTATTCGCTTTGGGACACTTATCGCAACGTGCACCAGCTTTTTACATTGCTCTATCCCGACAAGCAGCTCGATATGGTTCGTTCGATGATCGAGATGTATAAAGAGTGGGGTTGGATGCCAAAATGGGAACTCTTCGGCCGTGAGACGTGGACGATGGAGGGCGACCCAGCCATTCCCGTCATCACAGACACTTATCTGAAAGGTCTTCGAGATTTCGATGTCAACACAGCCTATGAGGCATTCGTCAAGTCAGCTACCACGCCAAGCAAGGACAACAAAATGCGACCCGACGTCGACCCGTATCTCGCCAAGGGTTATATCCCGCTCGGTCTTTATGCCGCCGATCAGTCAGGCGACAACTCCGTTTCGCATGCCTTGGAATATTATGTGGCCGACTATGCGCTCTCGCAGCTGGCCGATGCACTCGGAAAGAAGGCCGATGCACGACATTTCCGGCGATTGAGTAGCGGTTGGCACAATTATTATTCAAAGGAATACGGAACACTTAGACCTAAATTGGCCAACGGTCAGTTCCTCACGCCGTTCGATCCCAAAGCCGGCGCCGATTTCACCAATGCCCCCGGCTTTCACGAGGGCTCGGCCTGGAATTACACGTTCTATGTACCGCACGATATTAAAAAGCTCGCCCACGTAATGGGTGGGCCTCAACAGTTTGTCGATAAGCTGCAAAGGGTGTTCGACCAAAACCTCTATGACCCGGCCAACGAGCCCGACATCGCTTATCCCTACCTGTTTTCGTATTTCGACAAGCAGGCCTGGCGCACGCAGCAACAAGTAGCCCGACTGCTGGAAAAATATTATAAAGCCACACCCGACGGCATTCCCGGCAACGACGATTGCGGTACAATGTCGGCCTGGGCAATCTTCTCGATGATCGGTCTATATCCCGACTGTCCCGGTTCACCCACTTATACGCTCACCACACCCGTCTTCGATCGCGTCACACTACACCTTGACCGCCGCTATTATCCTGCCGGTGACATTGTTATCGAAGCCCCACACACCTCGGCTCAGTCGATATATATAAAGGGTATAACGCTCGGTGGCCGCCGTTACAAGTCTTACCGCGTTTCACACGCCGATCTGATCAAAGCCCGTACACTACGATTCGATCTGACCGAGAAGCATCAAACAAAATAAGCCGGCAAGTCACTCGCCAACACCAAAAATCCTTTTAAGTCTGGTGGGTGACTTACCGACCTTAGGATTTCATTTTTGCCTTGTCAAGTCACTTATCAGCACTTGACTTTTTTATGCCTTATCAAGCTACTTACCTGTATCTAAGATTTATTTTAAGTGAGTTCGATGCAAACTTTTTCTAAACAACGGCCAAAACCGCAACGGAGTTACGACAATTACAGCAACGGAGTTACGGCGAACAGAGCAACGGAGTTACGGTAAATGACACAACAGAGTGGCGATAAACACTGCTACTCTGATACCATAGACACTGATATTCTTGAAACATGATGGTCCACATATTGATAAAATCATCGAGTCCACGTTATTTTATGCTTTGCCGAGTAGCTCACCAATATTCAAAATTCATTCTATGACTCTGAAAGTGACTCGCCGCAACATAAAACACATTTTATATTGCAGCTAATTACACTTCTATAATCTGATTTTTGTAGGTCTCTTAAAAAGAAAACGGATTATAGCCGAGAGCCATTCGACTATAATCCGCTTATTATTATATGATTCAGCGTAACCTACGCTGCCATTTCTATCCAATCGTAAACGACTGAACAAACACCGAACAACACGATGCCGGCCGTGCAAAGAGCCAAAGCAATCTTTGTATTGAGGCCGCTGGCGAATGTCGGCAATGGCGTATCGGTCTTCTTGATATACATCGCTTTCACAATCAACAGGTAATAGTAAAGGCTGATTACAGTGTTGATCAAGGCAACGAACACGACTCCATAAGCAAAGACACTACCTTGCTGGGCCGCTGCCATAAAGACAAAAAACTTGCTGAACATTCCGGCAAACGGCGGAATTCCACCGAGCGAGAACAGTGCTAATGTCATCAGAAATGCCAATTTAGGATTGGTGGCATATAATCCATCGTAAGCATCGATATCGGTTATGCCACCGTTATGTTCTTCTACAGCACTGATAATGGTAAAGACGGCCATATTGGCAACAACATAAATCAGTACGTAATATGATAAGGCGGTCACACCCATCGATGAGTTACCGATGACAGCCAGCATAATATATCCGGCCTGCGAGATGGAACTGAATGCCATAAAGCGCTTTAATTCGCTTTGGCGGATAGCAAACAGGTTGGCAACGGTGATGCTTAATGTGATGACGATATACAGTAGGTATTGCCAATAGACTGTCATCGGTGCAAAGACCTTCATCAAGATGGCACAGAGCGTGAAAGCAGCTGCACCCTTGGAAACAACGCTGAGATAACCGGTAACAGTAGTGGGAGCTCCTTGATACGTGTCTGCCGTCCAAAAGTGGAACGGAATGAGTGAGATCTTGAATCCGAGTCCGCTGAAAAAGAACACAAGTCCCATTATCGTCAGTGGCGAAGTGGTGATAGCTGCTGCTACATCGTCAAAATAGAGTGTACCGACCGCCCCGTAAAGAAACGAAATACCATAAAGCATCACACCACTTGAAAAAGTAGCCGTAAGAATAAACTTTGCTCCGGCTTCGGCGGAATTATGACGATATTTGTCGAGAGCAATAAGGCAGGCCATCGGCACTGATGCCATTTCAAGTCCTAAAAAGAAAAGCAAGAAATGGTTGGCACTGACCATCATATTCATACCCAAGAGGGTGGAAATAATCAGTTCGTAAAACTCTCCTTCCTTAAAGGATGTATCAGGACGCGCCATCCATTCACGCGACTGAATCAACACGATAAGCGTTCCCAATGCAAGGATGGTTTTAATGACACCGATAGAGGCATTGGTCTGATACATCCCGCCGAATGTTGTAGATGTCTCGACAGGAAATATGTTGATCACGAGGTGAGCAACCATCAGTACGCAAACCAGTGGATTAAACCATTTACGCTCTTTACCTACGCTGAAGAAATCTGCCCCGAACGTGATAACCAACATAGCCATCAGCGTTACTTCGGGCAACATTCTCAAAAATTGACTGTAATCTATATTCATTTTCTTAGCGTTTTATTTAGAGTGAAGCCATTACAGATACAGAATTGATGTGTTCGAGGAGCGGACCGAGCGTGTCGCTGATGACATTGCTTGCCCACAGAGGTGCGATACCGAGTCCGGCCACACAAAAGATCAGACAGACAACGGCAACGCGTTCATCCCAAGTAGCATCGGTCAGCGTTTCATAATGCGGGTCAGCCACTTTTTGGTAAAGTATTTTCCCAACCACACGAAGAATATAAACCGCCGTGACGACAATAGACGTACAAGCGATAATCGTAGCAGCACGATGGAACGTATCGGCATTTTGGAACGAACCGATGAAGATGGTCATCTCTGCAACAAATCCCGAGAATCCCGGAAGACCAAGATTGGCTAAACCGGCTACGACATAACCGACGCCGAGGAAAGGCATTATCTTCATCAGGCCGCCGAGTTTGCGAACATCACGTGTGTGAGTTCGGCCGTAAATCATACCGATGAGCGCAAAGAACAGAGCCGTCATCAGTCCGTGAGACAGCATTTGCAGAATGGCTCCGGTGCAAGATGTCTGCGTCATCATTAGCAATGCGAACAATACCAAACCGCAATGGGAGACGGATGAGTAGGCATTGATATACTTCAAATCTGTTTGTACACAAGCCGACAATGCACCGTAGACAACCGAAACAGTGGTCAGGATCAAGAAAATCCATGCCAACTGGTGAGCTGCTTCAGGTAACAGGTACATCGCAATGCGAAAACAACCGTAGCCTCCCAACTTCATCAGCACACCAGCATGAAGCATTGACACTGCCGTCGGTGCCGAAGCGTGACCATCGGGCGACCAAGTATGAAACGGGAACAATGCCCCAAGCACACCAAATCCGATGAACACAAATGGAAAGAATATTTTCTGAACGTGTACCGGAATATTATGTAATTGTGCAATCTCGATAACATTCATCGTTGTTGCACCGCTAAAGAAATAGATTCCTAAAATTCCGATGATCAACAAAGCAGAGCCTCCCATCAGCATCAATGTCAACTTCATTGCAGCATATTCTTTCGGACCACTTCCCCAAACACCTATCAAAAGGTACATCGGAATCAGGGCCACCTCATAGAACATAAACATCGTGAACATATCGATTGAAATGAAGAAACCATAGACACCTACACTTAATAGAGTAAACCAAAGGAAGTATTCCTTGGTGAGCGGTTTCAACTGCCAAGAGGCAAATGTTCCGGTGAAGACAATAATGCTGGACAAAAGCAGCATCACCACAGATATTCCGTCAACTCCTATCGAATAAGCAATATTCAGCGGTTTAAACCAAGGAATGCTGTATGTGAACAGCATCGCATCGGTATTGCCTGCGTGTCGCATCTGAATAAAAGCAATGGTCAGCCAAATAGATAAAGCCAATAAACAGGATGCCCCTACCACCATCACACCACGTACCTGATTAAGGCTGCGGACCATCCAAAGCCCAAATAACATCAGTACGGGGATAACTACGAATAATGTTAATATACTCATTTTACCATCAATTCTTTAAAGACAACATAACAATACCAATGTGAGTGCAACCGTACCGGTCAGGAACCACACGGCATACTGACGCACATCACCGCTTTGCCACGGACGAATGGTCTCACCCGCCTCATTGGTTCCCCACGCGAGGAAATTGAATGACCCATCGACAACATTACGATCGAACCACGCAATGGGTGTAGATACACAGCGGAAAATAATTTTGTGAGTGACAAACATCCAGACCTCATCCAGATAGAAACGCTTATAAGCAGCTCGGTGAAGTGCGGGAAACATTTTGGCAAGCTTATCGGCAATCGGTGTCTGCTCACCCTTATACATCATTGTGGCAACAGCAATGGCAATAAATGCCAAGCCAATGCTAATACCCGCGACCATATAATTGGTATGCGTGTCAAAGCTCAAACCATTGGCTGAGATGAAATGTCCAAACGGAAAGAATCCGCAGGTTAATGTAATGGCAGACAGAAATATCAATGGAAATGTCATTGTGAGCGGCGCCTCGTGAGGTTTCTTCGCTCCTTCGTCAATGTGACTCTCATAATAACTCTTACCCCAGAATATTACATAATACAGGCGGAACATATAGAACGCTGTCATCATTGCAATACCGCTCATTATGGCTCCCATCAGAGGATAGAAATTATAACAAGCAACGAGTATCTCATCCTTTGAGAAAAAGCCAGAGAAAGGTGGGATTCCGGAAATTGCAAGGCAAGAAATCAAGAATGTGATATGCGTTATCGGCATATACTTTCGCAGGCCACCCATATAAAACTTTTCATTAGAGTGTACGGCGTGAATGATACAACCGGCACCCAAAAACAAACAAGCCTTAAACATTGCATGGGTAAAGAGGTGGAACATACCGGCCATATAGCCCAGCCCATTAACATCAGCATATTCTTCCGTCATCGCTACTGCACCTGTCATCGGATCAGGAAGACTAACACCAAGAGCAACAAGCATAAAGCCGATTTGCGAGATTGTCGAAAAAGCAAGCACGCGCTTAATATCACTCTGACAACAAGCCACTGCTGCTGCATAAAAAGCTGTGAAAGCAGCAATATATGCAATCCAGTGTAATTGCTCCGGAGCGAACTGTACGAAGATAGGAAACAGACTCGCAACCAAATATACACCAGCTACAACCATTGTAGCTGCGTGAATCAATGCAGATACAGGCGTAGGACCTTCCATTGCATCCGGAAGCCAAATATGCAGTGGGAACATCGCACTTTTACCGGCACCACCGATGAACATCAAAAACAATGCTATCGGCATCAAGCCTGCTGCTCCCGCAATCTGTGCATGTAACTGGGGCATTACTGTCAAATCATAATTGAAAGTGCCTACATAAAAACTATAAATGAGGATTCCTATCAAGAAAAACAGGTCGGCAAAGCGTGTCACAATGAATGCTTTCTTAGAAGCTGCCACTGCTGTATGTTGCGGATAATAAAAACCGATCAGCAGATAAGACGAGACCCCGACAAGTTCCCAAAACAAATACATCTGAAAGATATTTGTTGCAACAACCAATCCAAGCATTGACATTGTAAAAAGAGATAGAAAAGCGTAATACCGCTGGAATCCTTTTTCACCGTGCATATAACCGAATGAATAGATGTGAACCATAAAGCTAACTGTCGAAATGACAATCAACATCATCACAGAGATAGGGGTAAGCCGGAAACCGATATTGAATGTCAACAGCTCAGTAAACTTCAGCCAAGTAAAATTGAAAGCTGTCACGGTGGGATACAATTCATTCGCATCTCTCCCTTGCCCAAAGAAATACTCAAATGCGGTATAGCAAGAGAGACAAAACACCGTGCCTAAAACAACAGTACCAATCAATCCCGCCACTTTATGCGACATTTTCATACCCGCAAGTCCCAATACCATGAAAGAGAGTGCAGGTAGAAGGAGTATCAAAAAGACATAACTGTAATCCATTTTCTTATAATTTCATATTTTCAATACTGTTCACCTGATCACTATGGAAATTACGGTAAACATTCAGAATAATTGCAATCGCAACAGCGGTTTCGGCTGCACTGACACCAATAGAGAACAATGAGAAGAAGAATCCTTCTAACTGACCGGGAAACAAGATACGATTAAAGACTGCAAAATTTATATCCACTGAATTCAGAATCAACTCGACAGAAATCAGCATTGCTATTAGATTACGCCGGGTTACAAAACCGAAAAAACCGATAAAGAATAATAACGTACTAAGCAACAATAAAAATTCTACGGGTATCATTTCTTATCCTCCTTTCTTGCAATCATTATACCGCCGATAATACAAGCTAACAGAAACACGGAGATAAATTCAAACGGAAGTACATACTGATATTTCTCTGATCCTAACAGTGCCATTCCGATTTGATTCATCGGTATCTCAGCATCAGCCATTTGTGTAGACATATTGATAAAATGATTCTTTAACAACACGATAGCTACAGTCGCGAAGCCAATCAGTGCAACCAAACATCCAGAAATAACTCGTTTACCTTTCAGTCGTTCTTGCATACCTTGCAAAGTGCGCTTAGACACCAATTGGATAGCAAAGATATATACCATTGTTATACCTCCTGCATAAATTGAAATTTGTGCCGCACCAAGGAAAGTATAATCGAGCAAGAAATAGATGCCTGCTACACTGAAGAGCACAAAGAGCAGGAACGTAGCAGCCCTCATAATACTCTTAGTTGAAACACATACTATAGCCGAACCTAAAATGATTACGGCCAAGATGCAAAACATTACTAAATTTGCCATATCTGTCTGTTCCTCCCCTATTTAGTTTTCGTATTAAACGTGCCGATTTCTTCGGGAGCACCACCATCAAGGATATTAGGCAGCGAACTCTCATAATGCTCTTTGTCAAGATGCAGAACGAGTCTGTCTCGATCAAACACAGAATTCTCGAAATCATTGGTGAAATCTATCGCATCGAAATTACAAGCATTGACACATAACTGACAGAACATACAGTCGCCTAAGTCATACTGATAATCAACAAGTTGACGTTTCTTCTTGCCTTCATCATTTGTAACCATCTCCGAAACAATCTTGATGGTACCGTTAGGACAAGCTTTCTCGCACATCAGACAAGCCACACATTTTACGACGTCAGCTTCGTTGCGTTTCATCATTAAACGTCCACGATGTCGTTTAGCCACGTGCAACGTCGTCTTACGGTTCTCGGGATATTGCTCTGTTACTTTCTTAGTAAAGTACTCGCGCAATGTGACGCCGAGCCCTGTTACAAGAGATCTCACGCCACCTCGTATCTCACCGAAATATGATTTGTTATTTTCTTCCATTTTCTTATACCTTATTTAATATACCAGCCCAATGCAACAATGATTGTCATCAATACCAAATTGAGCAAAGAAAGCGGCATTAAATATTTCCACTCCAAGTTAAGGATTTGGTCAACACGCAGACGAGGAAATGTCCACTTAATCCAGAGCAAGACCCAAACGAGCAAGAAAGCCTTAGCTAAAAACCAAACGATCCCCGGAATATAATCCATTACTCGATCAAAACCATCAACACCAATATGAATCGGCATCCAACCACCCAGAAAGACAGTAGCTGCAAGACCAGCAACGATAAATAAATTCAGATATTCAGCTAAATAGAAAAAGCCGAATCCCATACCGGAATATTCTGTATGATAACCGGCCGTTAACTCACTTTCAGCCTCGGCAAGGTCAAATGGTCCTCTGTTAGCTTCGGCATTACCTGCAATCAAGAATACAATAAAAGCTATAATCGCAGGAATATGCCCTTTGAAAATCAGCCATCCAAACGGACCGCTCTGTGCTTCGATGATTCCGCTGAGCTGCATCGATCCTGTTAGAGCCACGGCTGCAATGAGACTAAGCCCAAGTGACATCTCATAAGAAATCATCTGCACAGCACCACGCATCGCAGAAACTACACCGAACTTATTATTTGAACTCCATCCGGCAATGAATATACCAATAACGCCGATACTCGAAATGGCTGTTAAAAGGAATACTCCCACATTGAAGTCAAGAATCTCGGCTCCTTTGTTCCAAGGCATAAACGAAAAAGCACCGACAGAACCTATCAAAACCAGGAACGGAGCAATAGAATAAAGCAACTTATCAGCTTTATCCACGGCAAAGATCTCTTTAATCAGCATCTTCACAACATCTGCAAAGACCTGGAATAGCCCCCAAGGTCCCACGCGCATCGGGCCGAGACGACATTGGAAATAGGCACAGACCTTACGTTCCATAAATATCAATATGATGGCGAGCAAGGCGTACGCTGTAAGAATAAAAAGTCCAACAAGTACACATTCAATAAGAATTGCCCAAAAGCTACTTAATCCGCAGGTATTACGAAGCAGACCATCAAACCACGTAGATACTATTGAAAAATCAAACATAACTATCTATCAATATCAGGAATTACATAATCTAATGAAGCACCGACAGCTATCAGATCGGCAATCTTCTCACCGCGCAGCATTTCATCCATTGCAGAAACCAACGGGAGTCCCATCGGACGGAATTTCAAACGATAGGGACTCTTATCACCCTTGCTGTCTAAATAAACTCCAATTTCTCCACGAGAACCTTCACAAGAGAAATACCACTGTCCTTCCGGAACTTTGATAATTGGTTTTTGTTTGATATAGAAATCGCCTTCGGGAATATTATCAATGAGCTGTTCAATAATATGAATACTCTGTTCCATCTCATCCATACGCACCATATAACGGTCAAAACTGTCACCGTTATTATAAATGATCTCTTTAAAGTCCACTTGCTCATACATTGCATAGGGATGATTCTTACGAACATCATTAGCCCATCCCGCTGCACGACCTGTTCCTCCGGTACAGCCATAACTGATAGCATCTTCCTTAAAAAGTACACCTACATCCTTAAAACGATTATGCAGAATCACATTTCCTGTAAAAACATCGTGGTACTCTTTAAACTTCGGCTTCATATAAGCACAAAGTTTTTTCACGTTTTGCACAAAATTAGAGTCTATATCATCCTGACAGCCACCGATTCTATAATAATTCTGAATCAAACGACCACCGGTAGTCTCCTCCATCACATTCAAGACTTGCTCACGGTCGCGCATTCCATAAATAAATGCAGTTAATGCACCGAGATCCTGTGCACAACAGCTATAAAACAAAAGATGCGAATCAAGACGCTGAAGTTCATCCATTATGGTACGGATATACTTAATACGGTCGCTTAACTCCACTCCCATAGCTTCCTCAATAACACCCACCAAGGCATGGCGGTTCATCATCGCACTGAGGTAATCCATACGATCCGTAAAAGCAAGGGTCTGCGGATAGGTATAGCTCTCGGATATTTTTTCGATGCCGCGATGAATATATCCGCAATGAGGATAAACTTTTCGAATTGTTTCCCCATCTAAAATTGTCTGCAAACGGAGTACACCGTGCGTAGCAGGATGCTGCGGACCGATATTGATTACATAATCATCATCTGTAAACAGAAGTTTTTTCGTGGCCACAAGTTTTCCTTCCGCATCCAAACTATACTCTAAAGTGTAGTCAGGTTCTGGGTCATCAAACATCGGAGCCTTATTCTTTTCGGGATCCATATCAAAATCTTTCCGGAGCGGATAACCCACAAAATCACTGCGCAAAAACAGACGTCGCATATCAGGGTGACCGAGGAACTTAATACCAAGAAAATCAAAGACTTCACGCTCAAGCATCTCTGCGGCTTTCCAAAGATGGCTAATCGTTGGCAGAAAAGCATCTTCTCGGCTTGCGGTTAACGCTTTAACAGAAGCCCGTTCGTGGCTTTTCGTATTCTCAAGAATATAGATACAACCCAACCCCTCATCACCGAAATCTTCTCCAATGATCGTTACAAGGAAGTCGAAATGTTTTTCGTTCTTCAACTTAGACATCTCTGATGAGAAGTCATTCAGATTAAATTCTAAATTATTCAGCTTCATAACGTCTTACGCTTCCTTTATATTAAAATCTTCGGGAACATTCGTTACAACGATTGGCTTATGCTCTTTGCGATTAGCTCCGCCAAAGAACTTCTCCACTTTCACCTTACGTTGCAATTGCATCATACCATAGAGAATGGCCTCTGGACGCGGAGGACACCCCGGGATAAACACATCCACAGGCACAATTTCTTCGATACCGCGGACAACATGATAACTGGATTTGAACGGTCCACCGCTAATGGCACATCCACCCACAGCAATGACATATTTCGGATCGGCCATTTCATCGTAAAGACGGCGCATTACAGGAGCCATCTTATTCGTTATCGTTCCGGCACACATTATCAAATCGGCCTGACGTGGAGAATTCCTCGTTACCTCAAAACCAAAACGAGCAAAGTCATAACGAGCACATCCCACAGCCATAAATTCAATTCCACAACAACTTGTAGCGAAAGTCAATGACCAAAGAGAATTGCTGCGTCCCCAGTTAATTGCTTGATCAAGTGACCCCACAATAACATTAACGCCGCCTTCATTTAATTCTTTTGCGATCTTTTCAAGAGATTCGTTATCCGTAAACTCGCCATAAGGAATACTCTTGATATTCGGTTTCTTTACTTCCATTCCAATGCTCCTTTCCGCCAAGCATAAGCTAAGCCAAATACCAGTACCAACAGGAAGAACCCGATGCTGACAAGTGCCATCGGACCGAACTGCTTAACGACAACAGCCCACGGATAAAGAAAGACTGTCTCGATGTCAAACATCAGAAAAAGGATAGCAAAAAGATAGTATCCTATGTTCACGGGAATCCAAGAGGAACCACGAGTAGGAATACCACATTCAAAGGGTTCTCCTTTCACCGGATTATATGATCGCGGACCGATCAACTTAGCAATGACATAAGCTGCCACAACCAAGAATACGGACGTTATCAAAACGGTAATCAATAAGATAAAATACATATAACGTTATTAATGTTGTAATTCTGTTCTTATATCTTTTGCGAATGCAAAGTTAACAATTATTCTGTAATTAAGATGCCACTTTGCTGTTTTTATTTAATACAATTTCCCCTACCAACCAATTATATCGAATAGGGAAACAAACAAAGGCACGAACCCAGTATGCATTTACTGGGCTCTGTGCCAAATATTTCATATAAAATGATAGATCATAGACCGAGAGGAACTTTATTCCACAGCCGCCTGTGCCGCAGCCAAACGCGCGATGGGGACACGAAATGGTGAGCAGCTGACATAATTAAGTCCGACACGATGACAGAACTTAACCGAAGATGGTTCTCCCCCGTGTTCGCCGCAGATTCCGCACACCAAATCGGAACGTGTACTACGACCTTTCTTTACAGCCATCTCTATGAGTTGCCCTACTCCTTGTTGGTCGAGCACCTGGAAAGGATCCACCTTTAAGATTTTCTTCTCTAAATAAGCGGGCAAGAAACTGGCAATATCATCCCGACTGTACCCGTATGTCATCTGCGTGAGATCATTCGTTCCAAAGCTAAAGTACTCAGCTTTCTTTGCTATCATATCAGCAGTAAGGGCGGCACGTGGTATTTCGATCATCGTACCAATACGATAAGGAATCTCAACACCTTCCTCGGCAAATAATTCTGCGGCCGTTTGGCGAATGACTGTCTCCTGAACATCAAACTCTTTGACAATACCAATAAGCGGAACCATTATCTCGGGATGCGGGTCATACCCCTCTTTTTTCAACTGAATAGCTGCACCTAAGATCGCCTTTGTCTGCATGGCCGTAATTTCAGGATAGGTGTTTCCCAAGCGGCAGCCACGATGCCCCAGCATCGGATTATGTTCACTCAATGAGTTAACGCGTTGTTGGATGTGGTGAACACTAACCCCCATCTCTTTGGCCATAGCTTCCTGGCCTTCTAAATCGTGAGGAACGAACTCGTGAAGGGGTGGATCCAACAACCGAACATTCACAGGATAGCCGTCCATTGCTTTCAGAATGCCGTAGAAATCCTGCTTCTGGTAAGGCAAAAGTTTTTCAAGCGCCTTCTTACGCCCATCGGTCGTCTCGGCCAAAATCATCTCACGCATTGCCTTGATCTTCTCGTTTTCAAAGAACATATGTTCTGTACGACAAAGACCAATACCCAAAGCACCGAAACTGCGAGCCACTTTTGCATCGTGAGGCGTATCTGCATTGGTACGCACTTGCAGTTTGGTATATTTCTCGCAGAGTTTCATCAGATCGGAAAAATCGCCGCTCACCTCTGCGGGTTTAGTCTGGACCTCACCCAAATACACTTCGCCCGTAGATCCATTCAATGAAATATAATCGCCCTCACGAAGCACGACGCCGTCTATCTCAACCGTGCGCGATTTATAGTCGACGCTGATGGCACCGGCACCTGAGACACAGCACTTACCCATTCCACGGGCTACGACAGCCGCGTGAGAGGTCATTCCACCCCGCGCCGTCAAAATGCCTTCAGCTGCTGACATACCTGCCAAATCTTCGGGAGATGTTTCAATACGCACCATCACTACCTCGTGGCCGTCGGCGTGCCATTTCGTCGCGTCATCAGCAAAGAAAACAATCTGACCGCAAGCCGCTCCCGGTGATGCAGGCAAACCACGTGTAAGAACCTTAGCCTGGCTCTGTGCCAACTTATCAAACACAGGGTGAAGCAGCTCGTCAAGTTTGTTAGGCTCACAACGATTAAGTGCTGTCTTCTCGTCAATCTCACCCTCATGAAGTAAATCCATCGCAATCTTCACCATCGCCGTACCAGTACGCTTACCATTGCGCGTTTGCAAGAACCACAACTTACCTTCTTGTACCGTAAATTCCATATCTTGCATATCGTGATAGTGCTTCTCAAGCTTAGCTTGAATATCATCCAATTGGGCATAAATTTCAGGCATTGCTTCTTCCATTGAAGGATATTTCGCCGCACGGATATCTTCATCCACACCTTGTAATTTAGCCCAACGCAAACTTCCTTCTTTGGTAATCTGCTGTGGCGTGCGAATACCCGCGACAACATCCTCTCCCTGCGCATTGACAAGATATTCTCCATTAAAACGGTCTTCGCCCGTTGCTGCATCACGACTGAAACAAACACCAGTAGCCGATGTATTGCCCATATTACCAAAGACCATCGCCATCACCGAAACGGCAGTACCCCACTCAGACGGGATTCCTTCCATCTTGCGATACAAAATAGCACGCTCGTTCATCCAACTGTCGAATACAGCACAGATTGCTCCCCATAATTGGGTCATCGGTTCAGTTGGGAAATCCTTTCCGGTTTGCTTCTTAATCGCCTCTTTAAACAGCACAACGAGACTTTTCAATTCCTCAACGCTCATCTCATTATCCTGTTTAATGCCACGCTTAGCTTTTACTTGTTGAATAATTGCCTCGAACGGATCGATATCCTCCTTATTAACCGGCTTCATCCCCAACACCACATCACCATACATCTGTACGAAACGGCGATAACTGTCATAGGCAAATCGCTCATTGCCAGTCTTCTTTGCTAATCCCTCAACAACGTCATCATTTAGGCCCAAGTTTAAAATCGTATCCATCATACCTGGCATTGAAGCACGTGCACCAGAACGCACGGAAACAAGCAATGGATTAGCAATATCGCCAAATTTCGCATTCATCAGCTTTTCAATATGGCGCACTGAAGCTTCAACCTCTTTCTTCAACAATGCTACGACTTCTGTCTTACCCTTTTCAAAGTATTCGTTACAAACATCTGTGGTAATCGTAAATCCCGGAGGGACGGGAACACCGATAAGATTCATCTCGGCCAGATTGGCACCTTTACCACCCAGCAGATTTCTCATATCCGCCTTACCTTCGGCCTTACCATTGCCAAAGGTATAAACTCTTTTTTCGCTCATAAGTCGATTATATCAATTATTTATATGTAGGATTTCATTTTGTGCTGCAAATATACGGTAATTTCACCACGTAACAAAACTTTTAATCGGAAATTTGTAAAGTCGACATTACATTTTTGCCTGTTATCGCAAACAGTTCTCACATACAAACAAGTTCCTACAATAAGCAAACAGATTTTCAACTTAATGGATAATCTCTCTCCGGATCCATTCCATCAGCGAATCTATATCACTTAATTATATGGAACCCGTTACATACTGCTTTTCTCCCCTACTCTCCCCCACAATATCGGTAAAAGTTTCTATTTCCTTAATAAAAGCCTTAGGAATATTTACCATAACAGAAACTGAATTATTCCGCTTGTAAAGATTAATCCTCATCGTATTTTCTATGAATACTTTTTCTATCAGTATACGAATCAAGCCGAATGTTTAGGTATAGAATCCAAACTCACCATTTGCTTTAAGCTATAAATAGTTCTCTCCGAGTAAACGCTATTGCCCGGCTTATAGGTTCCTAAATCAGAGAACACAAACTGCGTTCCTTTCTGTGCGCCGAACTTTCGGTAATAGTCATTGAGCATCTTCGCACAATGGCTCGCCTTGTTGTCGATATGATCTGAGTACCCATTTTCATCTATCATTCTGAGGTCAAGGCTCATCTTTGCTGCGTAGTCCGTGGCGATAAGCATCTTTGCCCTTTCCTCACTCTCACTCAACGGCGCTCGTCCCAAGATTGTGGCATCACCATTCTTGGCAAACTCCATCAGCTTACCGATAAAGACCTCCTGCTCAGGTGTCGGCGGTATGTTATGCAGTATCTCATTCTTTTCTGGGTGGTCGATCCCGATGTCCTTAGCCATACGGAAGTCGCAAATCTCCGCATAAAAGTAATGGAAGTGAATCTAATTGGTTGATTACTAACAAAAAGCATAATATATGGTAATATAGGGGCGAACGATTAAGAAACGAGCTAACTACTCTCCTTTTCTATATTTTGCCATTACTTAAAACCCTCTTGGTTTCTTATGCAAAAGTAATCTGTTCTATGAAGAAAAACAAATAAAAAGAGAAAATTATTTGTACTTATAATATTTTTCCATAAAACCTTATCTATTATCAATAGAATTGCGTAATTTTGTGGCCACACTTATGTGATATGTAAATACATAAATCATCATAATATGGCAATAAATAGAATTAAGGCTGTGCTTGCAGAAAAGCAATTAACCAGCAAATGGTTGGCTGAAAGATTGGGAAAATCAGAGAATACTGTTTCCCGATGGTGTTCCAACAAGGTGCAACCATCTCTTGAAAGCTTATTGGAAGTTGCCCAAATATTGGATATTGATGTTCGAATGTTGATTTTTGCATCTAAAGAAAAAGAGAAGTAAATAATGAATAAGAAACAATTAGCAAATAAAATATGGGCATCTGCCAATAAGATGCGTTCTAAAATTGAAGCCAACGAATATAAGGATTATATTCTAGGTTTTATCTTCTATAAATTCCTTTCTGATAAGGAATTATCTTACCTCAAAGTAGCTAATGGGAATATGGAACTTTCAGCTGAAGATTTGGAGGGTATAACAGAAGATGATGCTGATACGGTAGCCTACCTGCAAGATAATCTTGGCTACTTTATTTCTTATGAGAATCTTTTTTCTACATGGATTACCCAAGGCAAGAGTTTTTCTGTTGCCAATGTTCGCGATGCACTTTCTGCCTTTGATCGCAAGATAAGCACTAATCATAAAAAACTCTTTGATGGCATCTTCGGCACACTTCAAACAGGATTGAGCAAACTCGGCAGTACAGATGGAGAGCAGAGTGCAGCTATCAGGGATTTAATTTCTTTAATTAGAGAAATCCCAACCGACGGACGCCAAGATTATGATGTCTTAGGCTTCGTATATGAGTATCTTATCAGTAATTTCGCTGCCAATGCTGGTAAAAAAGCCGGTGAGTTCTACACTCCTCATGAAGTATCATTGATGATGTCTGATATTATTGCCCATCATTTGCGCCATCAAGATGAAATTCGTATTTATGACCCCACAAGCGGATCCGGGTCTTTGCTCATCAATATAGGTAAGTCTGTAGCCCGCCATATCAACAATAAGGATAATATCAAATATTATGCTCAAGAATTAAAACAAAACACTTTTAATCTAACACGTATGAACCTCATTATGAGAGGAATTAATCCGTCTAATATCGAGGTTCGCAATGGAGACACGTTGTTAGAAGATTGGCCCTATTTTGATGATGCAGACCCACAAGGCACATACGAACCTCTCTATGTGGATGCTGTAGTATCAAATCCTCCCTACTCGCAGGAATGGAATCCTCATGATCAAGAAACCGACCCTCGTTATGCCGAGTTTGGGCTGGCTCCAAAAAAATGTGCCGACTTTGCCTTTTTGCTCCATGACCTATACCATGTAAAGCCACGTGGCATTATGACTATTGTTTTACCTCATGGAGTACTATATCGTGGTGGGAGTGAGTATGAAATACGTAAACACCTTGTGGAATTCAATCATATTGATGCTATTATCGCATTACCAGAAAAGGTGTTTTTTGGAACAGGTATATCCACGATTGTGATGGTACTTAAACGACCAGATACACGAAATGGCAAGACTGACATCTTATTTGTTGACGCTTCTCATGGTTTTGCAAAAGAAGGCAAGAACAACAAGTTACGTGCCTGCGACATCAAAAAAATAGTAGATGCCGTTACCACACGCACCGAGACACCCGATTATGCAAAGTTGGTAGAACGTGAAGTGATACGCTCTAATGACTACAACCTCAATATTTCGCGCTATGTGGATGGAAGTTCAAAACCAGAAAAATACGACATTTACGCTACGATGTTTGGCGGTATTCCTGCACACGAGCTGGACAGACTGAATGCCTATTGGAAGACCTTCCCGACACTAAGAGACAAACTCTTCCATGTGAATGCAGATGGCTATAGTCAGTTAGCAGTCGATGATATTTCAAACACAATAGAACAAAATCACAGTGTTCTGAAATATGTCGAGACATTCAGGCAGAAGTTTGAAACTAAAACGACAACTCTGCCTATCGACGATGCACAGCCTCTGCAACATGAATATATGGTTGCCGAATCAATGCCAGTATATTTACAATCCAACAATATCAGTTTTTCTGATTATCTCAACCAGAAGCTGGTTGTTCCAATGTTATCTCTTAACATCACGCAGACACAAGCAGAGATAACAACTGAACTATTTCATCGACTTGAGACACTTCCGCTTGTAGATAAATATCAAGCATTCCAATTCTTCAGCGACAATTGGGAGCAAATAGCGACAGATCTTGAAATTCTTCAAACCGAAGGAATAGATGCAGTCCGTGCAGTAGATCCTAACATGGTTTGGAAGAATGACAAGGAAGTGCAAGAAGGTTGGATAGGGCGAATATTACCCTTCGCTTTAGTACAAAAGAGGTTGCTGACCGAGCAAATGGCAGAGGTGGAAACTTTACAGCGAAGATTAGCAGAAATATCTGACGAATATGACCAGCTGCTTGAAACTTTGTCAGAGGAAGAAAAAGAACAAAGCTATGTAAATGAAGATGGAACAAAATGGGTGAATGCCGAAGTGAAAAAACAAGCAAAACCATTGATAGCTATAAACAAGACGACACCTTTTGAATCTGATAGTATAGAAAACAAACTTATCAATATGTCTCTTCTTATTGATGAAGGAAAAAGCAAAAAAAAGGAGCTTAAACAAAAACAAGAGCAGCTTCTTGATGACACCATAGCAACTATCAAGCAGATAGATGATGCAACAGCCACCAGTCTGCTCCGCACTAAGTGGATTGATCCGCTCGTTTCTTCTATAGAGCACATGCCCAATGAGGTTGTGCAAGAGTTGGAAAGTAAAGTGCACCTATTTGCCGCTAAGTATGCCACAACCTATCAAGACATAGCCAACCGTATAGCAAACTCGGAGCGCAAACTCTATCAACTTATTGGAGAACTCAGTGGAAATGAAGTCGATACACTGGGCTTAACAGCCTTTCGGAACACACTTACTAAAGAATAAAATCATTGAATGATCAGATGAACAACAATATAAAAATCACAACGGATAATGGCTCTGGCAGTTTGTTTGATAAGATAGTTTCACTTATCGAGCAGGCAAGAGCAAGAGTGGCTACTGCTGTAAACACTGCAGAAGTCTATACAAAGTTTCATATCGGACAATTCATTATCGAGAACGAGCAAGGTGGTTTGGAACGTGCCGCCTATGGGAAAGCGGTACTAAAAGACTTGTCCTTAAAACTGACCAAACGATTTGGTAATGGTTGGTCGGTTGAAAATCTCACGCTCTTTCGTAAGTTCTACCTTACCTATTCTTCTCATAACAGTGGCGAAGCGAAAATCGTAAACACTGTTTGCGAAATTGAGAAAGTCGAAAAAGATACCCCTTGTTTACCCAATTCTACCATTGTCGGAAGTACAATTGACACTGCTCCGTCTTTCCTGTTATCATGGTCGCATTATCTTGTACTGATGCGTATCAAAGACGAGAAAGCACGCTCTTTCTACGAAATAGAATGTGCGCAGCAAAATTGGAGCGTACGCCAACTACAAAGACAATACAACTCCAGTCTTTACGAGCGATTGGCTTTGAGTCGCAACAAAGATGAAGTGATGCGTTTGGCCACTGAAGGACAGACCATAGAGAAGTCTGCGGATGTGATTAAGAACCCTCTTTCTTTGGAATTTCTTGGACTGAAACCCGATGAGAGTTACAGCGAGTCGAAACTCGAAGGGGCTATCATCAGCCGTATGAAAGACTTCTTACTTGAAATGGGCAAGGGATTTCTCTTTGAAGCCCGTCAAAAGCGTTTCACTTTTGAAGAAGAGTTCTTCTATGTTGACTTGGTGCTGTATAATCGGCTTTTGCAATGTTACTGTTTGATCGATTTCAAGATAGACAAACTCACACATCAAGACTTGGGACAGATGCAGATGTATGTCAACTATTTCGATCGCTATGTGAAGCAAGCATTTGAAAAGCCTACTATCGGAATCCTGATATGCCGTGAGAAGAAAGACGCTTTGGTGGAACTCACCCTACCCAAGAATGCCAACATCTATGCTACGGAGTATCAGCTCTATCTGCCCGACAAGCAGTTGCTTGAAAGCAAACTGAAAGAGTGGATTGACGAGTATGAGGACGACGACAAAGTTACAGAATAGGAACTACTATGGATAAGAAAAATAAGAACGTGCCACCACTCAGATTCAATGGATTTGAGGAGGAATGGGAAGAAAAGAAATTCTCAACCCAGGCAGAAACAAGTAGAGGGCTTACATATTCTCCATATTCTTTAAGAAAACAGGGGGTTAGAGTTCTCCGGTCTTCTAACATTGACAATGATAAATTTATATTATCTGAGGATGATGTTTTTGTAGTAGAAGATGCTGTAAACATAGAATATGCTAAAAATAATGATATTCTCATAACAGCAGCAAATGGGTCTTCTCGCTTAGTTGGAAAACATTGTATACTTAGGGGACTAAAATCTGAGAGCAGTGTTCATGGAGGTTTCATGTTATTGGCTACTGCCAAGCAACCATTTTTTCTAAATGCTTCCATGTCTTCTTCATGGTATCAGAAGTTTATCTCGTACTATGTGGCTGGTGGGCGGGGAGCTATTGGAAACTTAAATAAAGCAGATTTAGACAATCAAGATGTGCATATACCATCTATCTCTGAACAATGGAAAATAGGATCATTCTTTAAGGAATTGGATGACCTAATCGGTGCCAAAGAGGAAGAGTTGCAAAAACTCCGTCAACTCAAGTCGGCATTGCTTGACG